>CAZQXC010000001.1:0-82307 GCA_964597075.1 uncultured Roseivirgaceae bacterium
CAAATTACCTGTTTGCCAATAAGCTCCTCCACTGAATAGAGCTCTTTTATTTGTGCACTTGATTTCCGGACCCCCATATCCCCTAAATCCACCCATAGCTTAATAGCCGGCTTCCTGGCACCCTCAAACTCTTCTGCCCGAATAATGGTACCCGCGCGTAGGTCAATCTTTTCAAAATCCTGCCAATTTATCGTCATATCCCACTAAAATATGTGTATTTAAAGCTCTTTGTCTATTAAAACCCAAGATTTGTCTAATTATTACCACGCATGCCAAACGAAATTTCTACCTTTCTCGAAACAAGAATCGAAAGTTTTGCGTTTGTACAACATTACGGGTATGAAAATAAAAAACAACCTAACCGCAATTTTCTTTACGCTGAGCATTTTATGCTCAGGTGTTGCTTTTGCGCAGGATGATCGCATGCCTGATTTAGAATCCGGAAATGGACTAAAAGAGCAACGATTTGATCCTTCAACAGATATTCTGTCCGAATCGGATGTAAAAATCAACAAACCGGTAGTAATTCCCCGAGACACCCTCTCGTTAAAACTTGGCACAAAAAAAACAGATGGTAAGGCCAAACCCGATGAAAGTACATCCGTTCTCTCTTTCAATTTCCTCTATTATCTCCTTGAGCGTTACAAGCTCTCCGACATTGTCGATTAATCCTTGTTAAAACATTCCTGATTCACTTCTCATAATTCTTGCTAAAATCCTATATTTGCAACTCTGTTGCATATAGTGTTGAGGCGATTTATCACCATATCTCTTTTATTGCTTACTACTCTGGCTAGAGGACAGGATAACTGTACACTTACGCTATCTGGAATAGTTACTGATTCCGAGGGGAAACCGCTGCCAGGAACTACTATTTTGCTGGCTTCGGGAGGAACCATTAGCGATGAGCGTGGAATATTCGCATTCACCCATATGTGTCCGGGCACGTATTTTATTCGCTTAAAATTTATTGGTTTCAATGATTATGCAGAAGAAATCAAGCTTACCAAAAATCTCCATTTGGCTATTCAGATGATTACCTCTCGCACTGAATTGCAGACTGTTGATGTTTATGGACAAGCTGCTTCAACCGGCATGACCAACACTTCACTTGTGCTGTCAGAAACAGAGCTTGATCAATTAAAGGGAAAAGCTTTAGGGGAAAGTCTGAATGCGCTGCCCGGTGTAAATGTATTGCAATCCGGGCCTGCTATTTTCAAACCTGTTATTCACGGGCTACACAGTCAGCGGATTTTGATTTTAAACAATGGCATCCGCCAGGAAGGCCAGCAATGGGGTATTGAACACGCACCTGAAATTGATCCCTTTATTGCTTCTGAATTAACCGTTGTTAAGGGCGCTGAGGCTGTTCGCTATGGCGCGGATGCCATGGGCGGAGTAATTATTGTTAACACACCTAAACTTCATCAAACACAAAAATTTGGTGGTGAAGTAAACACTGGTTATATGTCGAATAATCGGATGGGGATTCTCTCCGGTGTTTTTGAAGGAGGATTTAAGGGCACAGATGATTGGAGTTGGCGATTGCAGGGAACGGCAAAGAGCGGGGGTGATTTTTCATCGCCTCATTACGTTCTCTCCAATACCGGACTGAAAGAATTGAATTTTTCTGGTGCTTTCGGTTTTCAACAAATCAACAGAGGATTAGAAGTGTATGCCAGTAGCTTCAATACTGAAATCGGAATTTTACGCGCAGCCCATACAGGTAACCTTACCGACTTGGAGAATTCCATAAAAAGCAACGAGCCTTGGTACATAGCGCCTTTCACCCGCGAGATCAATAATCCAAAGCAAAAAATTAATCATCAGCTTTTAAAAATTAGTGCTCACCAGAATATTCCTGGTGTCGGTAAGCTGAATATTCTGTACGGAGGTCAGTTTAATCAGCGTAAAGAATTTGATGTGCGAAGAGGAGGACGAAATGACAGGCCTGCGTTGTTCATGAAATTACTTTCAAACGTATTGGATGTTTCACTTGACCATGAACACCCGAAACACTCCGGAAGCATTGGGTTAAATGCTACCTACAAATACAATATAAACGAAACGGGAGAGACGGGCATTCGTCCATTAATACCGGACTACACACAATTTGCTACTGGAATATTTGTCATTGAAAAAGTGCGTAAAGCAAACTGGCTATTAGAGGTGGGTGCGCGTTATGATTATCAATTTTTAGAGGTTCGAACGTTTACCTTTAACAACACCCTGGCAAAGCCAACCTTTAATTTTCACTATTTCTCTGGTTCGCTTGGTGCTACCTACTACTTCAATTCAAACATTCGACTTAACAATCATTTAGGTGTTTCCGCACGGCCCCCTCATGTAAGTGAACTGTATAGCGAAGGACTGCATCATGGTACCGCTGCTATTGAAGAGGGGCTGATGCGTACCAATGGAGAAGTACTTACCGAACAGAGCCTGATCAACAAAGAGGTCTCCGGCAAATGGATCAGCACGCTTCAACTCGGAGGCAAAAAATTCTCGGCTGACTTCTCAGCTTACGCAAACATTATCAATGATTATGTTTTCTTAAGTCCGGTAGGTACCCGCCTTACCATACGTGGATATTTTCCGGTTTGGCAATACCAACAAACGGATGCACTCTTAACAGGAGCCGATGCGTATTTCAACTGGTCTTTTCATACTAAATTCCAATATACCGGCAAACTTTCGTACATCTACGCAAAAGATATTACCCGCAATGATGTGTTGATCTTTATCCCTCCTGTAAATATGGAGAACAGTATTAGTTACCGAACTGACCTGGGCAACTTGGAGGATTTTTTTATCAAACTCTCCATTCCAACATTCTTTGAGCAATCCCGTGCTCCTATTACTGTTTATCCATCTGAAATTCCCGATTACACCGGAGATAAGATATACGACATTGCTCCCACTCCTCCCGGTTACACGCTTATACATTTAGAGGTTGGGCTAAAGTTACCTTTAGGGGATCGCCATGTATCCATGAGCATCGTAGGTGAAAACTTAACCAATGAGGCATACCGAAACTACATGAATCGGCTGCGGTATTTTGCCGATGATGTAGGGAGAAATTTTATTATCAGGCTTAAATACAACTTTCATTCACATAATTAACTTTTAAACTAAACTAAATATGAACATGAAAAACAATTTGATGATGCGTTGGCTAAACCGATTTTTTGTTGGCCTTTTTTTACTTGCAACCATGTTGCTGGTAAGTTGCGATGATGACCCGGAGCCTGCAAACGAAGAGGAGCTTATTACCACATTCACCTTAACACTAACCCCCGTGGCGGGTGGTTCTCCAGTAACCCTTACCTTTACCGATCTGGATGGCGATGGGCCTAACGCTCCTGTTTTATCTTATGATCCTACGGCACCTGGAACTGCTGCTGCACTCTTGGCAGCTAATACTGCCTACACCGGAAGCATTGAGCTGCTTAACGAAAGTGAAACGCCTGCTGAGGATGTTACCGAAGAAATTGAAGAGGAAGACGATGAGCACCTGTTCTGCTTTACAATCGGAGGTGGCGCTAACATAGATTATTCCTACGCTGATGAAGATGATAATGGACTAGAAGTTGGGCTTATTACAAACTGGGAGACATTTGATGCCAGCACCGGAACTATAACTATTGTGCTTCGTCATCAACCGGGCGTCAAAAACGGACAATGTCCTGGTGGAGGCGATACCGATATTGAAGTAACCTTTAATATTGTTATCCAATAAAACGAAAGGCCCCAAAATCGGGGCCTTTTTTATATTGTTTTGTTTATAAAGAACTGTTCCAGGTCCTTAAGCTTTAGTATCCCTTCGTAGTAGGCCTTACCAAAAATCACAGCAAAAAGCCCCATCTCGTTAAGGTGTTTAATGTCATCCACGCCACGAATACCTCCACTGGCTAACACTGATAATTCAGGGAACTTGTCGCGAATGGATTGATAAAATTCAAAGTTTGGACCCTCGAGTACACCATCGCGCGAAACATCTGTTGATTTTACATATTTAAGGCCGCGGGAATGGAAAAATTCAAGGTGATCAAATAAGGTTAGTTCTGATTTGCGTTGCCACCCCCGAAAGAGCAAGTGCATACTTTTTACATCAGTAACATCTGCGCCTAATGTCATTTTCTCACGCCCGAACGACACAATCCAGGAAGCAAATAATTCGGGATCTGTAACAGCAATACTCGATGCGGTAACATAATCCGCACCCGATTCATACGCTTTGCTGATGTCGCCATCGGTAGAAATACCTCCGGTAAAGTCAATTTTCAAATCGGTGTATCCCGCGATCTGCTCAATGATATGGTAATTAACAGGTGAACCTCTTTCGGCACCATCCAGATCAACCAGGTGTATTACTTCAATGCCGTGATCTTCAAATCGCTTCGATAAATCGAGTGGATTTTCATCATACGCCTTTTCACTCGAAGGATCACCCTTACGCATTCTTACTACCCGTCCTTTTCGTATGGCTATTGATGGAATGACCTGAATCATGGAGCTGTTAATACTGAATGGCTAAATTATCATATCGCCAGTAAAAAACCATCACTTTGAAGCAATTATGCCTGAATTCTGGCAATGGTTTTGATCCATAAATTCTAACTTTAAGGTATGAAAAGGAACGCTGCCCTCATTCTAACGCTAATCAGTTGTTTTGCCGCTGTTTGCCAGGCTCAGGCACCAACCCGAAAACTACCACAAAACATCAACAGGCCTACCATCAATGTAACAGCCCCCTTTATTAGCTTAGATGGGAGCACCCTTTTGTTTACTTCGGATTATGCGGAAGATAATGTGCCTACTGTTTACTACGCCTCAAAAGTAGGGCCCAACTGGCAGGATCCGGTTGCGCTCCCCAAGCACATTAATACCAAGCTCAATTTTTTAAAAGGCTACACACTGAGTGCCGATGGTAAAACCATTTACATCACTTCCATTAAATCGGGAGGCGTTGGCGGATTTGATATCTGGGCAGGAAGTTTAACAGGAAATTCCTGGAGCGATCTGCAAAACATGTATGCACCCATCAACTCCAAACTTCATGAGGGTTCGCCTACCTTCACCCCTGATGGAGCAACCCTGTATTTTATGCGTTGTGAAAAAATGGACGCTCAAAAAGCTGAGCGTTGCAAGATTATGGTTACAAAAAAAGCTCCCAACGGAAGGTGGGAGGAGCCTGTAGAACTTCCCGCCCACATTAATACTGGAAATTCACAAACACCTCGCATTTCTGCTGATGGTAGTGTGTTGATTTTTTCTTCTGATGTCATAAAGCCTAATAAGGGCGGAATGGATTTATACGTAAGTCGATTGGTGAATGGGGAGTGGTCAAATCCTGAACACATGGATTTCATAAATACTGAAAAAGATGATCAGTTTGTTAGTTCTGTTTCCAATGGCCGTTACATACTAAAAGATGCACCGGGTAAGTTCAAAAGCGAAATTATTGAGTTCCTTGTCCCCGAACCTTGGCGGCCCCGGGCAGTTATGAAAGTTGAGGGCCAAATTTTAGGGCAAAACGGATCGCCCATACCCGCCTATATTTCCGCAACTGATTTAACTACGCGTAAACGATTCTTTAGCGGCAGACCTGATAAAGATGGCAACTATTTTCTATACCTCACGCAGGGAAATAAGTATGAACTTTCTATTGACCCGGAAGAAAGTCATTTTACATTTTACTCGAGGATGTTTGATATGACGGTTGAAGAAAGTCCTTTGATTCAAAAAGTAAGCACGGTACTTAAACCGATTGCTGTAGGCGATGTAATAGACCTTGACGGGATTCAGTTTAAACCCTTCACGTCTGAGCCTGATGATGTTGGCTTTGAAATTCAGCGCCTGTCGCGATTGATTAAAAGCTCACCGCAACTAAGTTTTGAGTTGCAGGTTTCGCTTGTCGGTTATCAGGAGGATTCCATCCGTTCTCATCCTGACCTTACCGAAATTTCGATTGACAGTGTTATCATTCAGCTGGATGATATAGATACCCTTGGTCAACTCTATTCGCGCGATAGTGTTGTTGTGAAGACTACTAATCACAACAACCGGACAGAAAAACAAGCGCTTGCTTTGGTTGAGCAACTTGTAGCTTCAGGTATTGATCGCTCAGCATTAGGCTATAGTATAAATCTAAAATCAGAAGCAATACTCGAAAACAGAAAAACCCTGGTTCGGCTTTTGGTAAAAAGAAAAGATTAAGGGAGCTGATAGGAGAATGGAATAGCCACCACGGTTTTGTCCCACAGCAAGACCATCTCGGCTTCCTCACCCATTTTATCGAACTGAATGGTAAACTGTTCAAATTCGTTCTCCTGAATAATTGCTGCTGCAGTAATCGTCAGAACATCTAAAGAAGAATCGCGATTTGGTTCGCCTTTGCTATTTACACCCCATTGTCCATGTTGCGCATTAAAAATTATTTGCCACGATGTCGTATCAGGTATAGTCCAAAAACTGTATTTACCCGGAGTTAGTTTTTTTCCCGCCAACATAATCGTTTTATTGGTTTCAAATACCGTGGCCTCATTGGCGCCAGTTCTCCAAACTTTTCCATAAGGAACAAGACTGCCAAAAATTTCTCTGTCTTTTTTATAGGGTCTGTTATAGAATACCCTGATTTTGAAATCACCGTCAAAAAAAGTCACTACTTCTTCAGGACTAAACGACTTAGTCTGTTTAAGTCGGACTGTATTGACCACCGACCATAAAATAACAATCAGTACTACCCCGATTGCCGAAAAGATTAAGAATTTCTTCATGCCTGAGTTATTGAGTGCTTCAAAGAAGCTACAAAACAACCATTAAAACTGTTAAACAAATTTCAATTCTTTATGTGAAAGTTACACGAATAGGCTTTATTTTTACAGTTCGATTAAAAACATTGATATGGATGCTTCCTGGATGCCCTTTTACGTAGTAATTGCCCTCTTTGTTCTTGCCATTGTCTCTCCTTGGATTTTCCCTAACAAAATGGTTAGTAAGAATAAACACGATAACAAGTTCTAATTCACCCGACCTGAAATGAATATCTGTGTTTTCTGCGGTTCAGGCGTAGGAAACAAATCAATTTATGCAGAAACTGCCCGAGAGCTGGGTTTCTTACTAGCACTGAAGGGATACACACTTGTTTATGGTGGCGGGAATATTGGATTAATGGGTATTTTGGCCGATGCCATTCTTGAAAAAAAGGGTGCTGTCATAGGTGTAATCCCCGACTTCCTGATGAAGAAAGAAGTAGGCCATACCGGACTAACACAGCTCGAAATTGTTTCCAGTATGCACGAACGAAAACGAAGAATGGCCGACCTGGCAGATGCTTTCCTGGTTCTACCGGGTGGGTGGGGTACACTAGACGAAACTGCTGAAATACTAACCTGGAAACAACTAGGGCTGATTCATCAACCCCTGGCATTGTTAAATATCGATGGTTTTTTTGATACCCTCCTCGCCCAAATGAACACGATGGTTGAGGCAGGATTTCTAAAATCAGAAAATAAGGATCTTGTAAAGACTGGAAAAACCCCTGAACAGGTTTTACAACTACTACTACCCTAAACAGGGCTAGTTTTCGATCAACAAATTTCCCTAACTTTCGTTTGAAGAGGGGCTGTTATGATTCGTGCTATTGGTTTATTTTTCTTTTACTTTCCTTTCATTCTTTTGGCACAAAACCAAAATTTAGGTTTCCATATTGCTGAGGGAAAGAAGAAGGTTCAGATCCCTATTGAAATTCAAAACAACTTAATTGTTGTTCGGGTTATCTTGAACGATGTGATTCCGCTAAAGTTTATCGTTGATACCGGGGTTCGTACTTCTATTCTTACCCAAAAATCATTTGCAGACATTTTACAGCTTCAGTATAGTCGGAAATATACACTAACCGCCCCGGGAGGTGAAAAGCTAATTGATGCTTATGTTGCTAACAATGTTTCATTAACACTTCCTGGAGTTGTCGGAAAGGGTCACGCCTTGTTGGTTCTTGATGAAGATTATCTGGAATTACGCAACCATCTTGGTACAGATGTTCATGGCGTGTTGGGCTACGAACTTTTTAGTCGCTTTATTATAAAAGTAGATTATCAACGTAAAATTATGACGTTAATGTGGCCTGAAAAATTCAGGCCCCGTAAAAATTACGAAATGATTCCCATTCGTATTCAGGATACAAAACCATATTTACTCGCCCCCATTAGCATTTTTGCTGAACATTCACTCAATGCTAAACTGCTTGTTGATACTGGTGCAAGTCATGGGCTTATGCTGGAACCGGAGACTGATACCAGGATTAATTTGCCGGAAAAAACTTTAAATAATATTATTGGACGAGGGCTTGGTGGAGAAATTACGGGGAAAACAGGACGCATTGAATCCCTTGAGTTAGGTAACTATACTATCCATAAAGCGCTGGCAAACTTTCCCGATTCGAACAGCTACTATTCAGATTCACTTAAACATCATCGTGTTGATCGTAACGGAACCTTGGGTGGTGAAATTCTAAGTCGTTTTATAGTAATCTTTAACTTCCCACATGAAAAGATTTACCTTAAAAAAAACAGCGAGTTCAAAAAACAATTTTATTTTAATCTCAGCGGACTTAATGTAAAGGCCAAAGGCTCTTCATTAAATGTTTTTGAAATAACCAATGTTCGTGTACACTCTACTGCCGATAGAGCAGGTGTTCTGCGAGGCGATCTTATTGCCAGTATAAATGGTATCGTTGTAAAAGAACTTCACTTGAACCAAATTAATGGATTATTAAATTCCAAACCTGGAAAAAAAATTAGACTAGAGGTAAGACGAGAGGGTACATTAAAAACAATTGAATTTAGGCTGGAGGATCAGATTTAGTTCACCAGTTTCAATAGTTCGCGTTTTCTTTTAGTATAAGCCTTCATTAGTAATTGTCGCATTCGCTTAAATTTTAAAGAGTTTTTCAGCACAATCAAGATTGACGTTGAAGTAAGGTTTTGTTTGAGTAAATAATCGGCAATATCATTGGTAAAGGCCGACTCACTGTAGTTTGAATTTTTCAAAACCGTTATAGGAATATCCCGTGTTTTGGGATTTGAAGACAGTACACTCACTGCCTGAGTCAATTCGTGATACCCAATGTTATCATCAATCAAGATATAGTGTGGCTTGAACTTAAGTAGTCTTTTCCATATACTGGCAAGGTCAAAGGCTGTTTCAGTATTAATAAGGCGATGCGGTAATCCCTTTATGGTATTTAGCACTGCACTCAATTCAATGGGATTATTACCAACCAAAAGGATATTAGTAGTTTGATTTGAGGTCTCTGAATTGAATTTTCCCTTTACCATACCCAGCAATGCTTAAACATAAAATCCACTCAAAAGGTTACCTTTTCATGATTACTTTTCCGGTACTTTTCTTCCTTAGATTAGGCTTTGATTGAGCGGGTTTAATAATAGACAAAATTTATTTTGTACATAAAAAACGTCATAGTTGTTGGGGGGGGCTTAGCGGGGCTTATAGCCTCTATCAGGCTTGTTCGTGCGGGTATTGCCTGTACACTCATCGAGAAAAAAAAGTACCCCTTTCACCGGGTATGTGGCGAATACATCTCCCACGAAACATTACCTTTTTTAAAACGAGAAGTACTCTTCCCTGAACGTTTTTGCCCACCCAGTATTAATCAGTTTCAATTGAGTTCGGTAAGTGGAAAATCGACAAAACTTTCATTGGATTTAGGTGGGTTTGGCATCAGTAGGTTTACCCTGGATCATTTTCTATACCAAAAAGCCATTCAAGAAGGAGTACATGTAGTGCTCCGGGAGGAAGTTGAACTCGTTACATACCTTGAGTCTGAGGATGCTTTTAAAGTAAAGACTGATCGGCAGGAATTTTCGGCCACACAGGTTATTGGCACATTTGGAAAGCGGTCTAAAATGGATAGTGTGTTGAAACGGAGATTTATGGAGAAAAGATCGCCTTATGTAGGGGTAAAGTATCATGTTCGAACTCAGCATCCAGATGATCTAATAGCCTTACACAATTTCAATGGAGGGTATTGCGGCATCAGTAATATTGAAGATGGAAAAACAAACATTTGCTACCTGGTCCATCGTGATCAGGTAAAACGATTTAAAGGAATTCGCGAAATGGAGGAACATGTACTTTTTCAAAATCCATTTCTAAAATCTATATTTCACTCATCTGATTTTCTTTTTGATAAACCGGAAACCATTAATGAGATCTCGTTTGAAACAAAAGAACCTATTGTAAATCATGTACTCATGGCTGGTGACGCTGCAGGTATGATTGCTCCATTGTGTGGAAATGGAATGGCAATGGCCATTCATGCAGGAAAAATAGTGAGCGATATTATTATTCAATCTAAAAGAGAGAATCACTCACGAATATGGATTGAATCAACATATGCTGACCGATGGGCATCAACTTTTGCCGGGCGATTACGTACCGGTAGACTAATTCAAAATTATCTTTTTGGAAATGAATGGTCATCGCGTATTGCTGTTAACCTTGCCGTACACTCCCGGTGGCTAGCCAATCAAATTATCAAAAAAACACATGGTGTTGTCTTCTGACATTCGATGACCAGAACTTTGAAATGTAGGGCATTTATTTAAAAGCATCCAGTACGTTACTGCTGTCTAGAAAAAACCAAATGAAGAAAATAGTAAGACATGTAGCTGAAATAAAATTCAGCCACATGGTGTGTGAAAAATCAGCCTTCGACTCATCTTTCAAAACTTTTAAAAACCAATAGAGGAAAAACAGCAATACAGGTGAGAGTGCAAAAAGAAATTGCCAAGCATACTTAGGGTGATAGTAATAAATAAAATAATAGAGGAAGCCTATTACAGCCAGGGTAAACAATAAGGCTGTAAAATAAAATGTACCGCGGATGCCAAGCTTTAAGCTAAGTGTAATATCGCCTCGTTTTCTGTCCTCTACATGCTGATATACTTGTGTCATCGGATAGTTGCCCAGCAACATAAGCGAAGTGAGCAAGGCCGGTGTTATCACATGAGGCTTTAAGACCGTCTCAAGTAAAAAGTCGTTAATGCCTACATAACACATCATAAAGGTGAAGAAGCCCTGAAAAACTCCTGTTGTAACCCATCCAGCAACAGGGTATTTCTTTAACCGGATAGCCGGGTGACTGTAGGCTTTTGAGATAAGGCCGTAAATGAAAACCATAAAGGCAAACAACAGGCTGATTTTCCAATACGCCAACACGATGGCAATTACATCAAACAACAACGCCAGGTAATAAAGGCCTTTGCTAACCGGGGGAGGATTTTTAAGTCCGCCAATGCTCTTTTCATCCTTATCAAAATAGCTGTTATAGCCATTACTGGCCGGATATAGAAATAGGTGGATTATGAGGAAAACCCATAACAAACGCTCGCCATTCAGGTTTGGAGAAGGGGCAACACTAAAAAGAAAAACAGGAAGCAGGAAATACGAAAAATGAATGCGCAGGTGCAACCAGGATGACAATGACAGCATATTTGACTTAGGTGAGATGAATTTGTTCTTATGAAGTAAACTAAAATTACTCTTTTTTGCTTTATTATTGATAGTATGAGCTTTATTACCTCTATCGGCATTGCCGTTCCGCCACATCAATTCCATCAGGACATTATCTCCGGTTTTATGGAAAAAGTCATGCAACCAGACTATGCGGGTGGAAGAAAGCTCAAAACATTTTTCAAATACAGCGGCATTGACACCCGTCACTCGGTGCTTGACGATTACGGAAAACAAGCCGATTTTAGCTTTTATCCTAACACGAAAGATCTTGAACCATTTCCATCCACTGAAAAGCGGCTGCTGGAATATCGTAAACACGCCTTACCGCTTTGTGTTGAAGCAACGACTAATTGCTTTCATAATGATGCATCACCAGCGGTCATGAAAGAGGTAACCCACCTGATTGTGGTAAGCTGTACGGGTATGTATGCCCCAGGGCTTGATATTGATCTTGTGAAATCGCTGGGGCTTCGTGAAGACGTGCAGCGCACATGCATAAACTTTATGGGATGCTATGCTGCCTTTAATGCCTTAAAAGTAGCTAATGCTATTTGCCAGAGTGAGGCTAAGGCCAACGTTCTTATTGTTTGTGTCGAGTTGTGCACGCTGCATTTTCAAAAAGAGCCTACAGAAGATAACATGCTGGCCAATGCGCTGTTTGCCGATGGTGCTACCGCTATGCTTATAAAACCTAAAACAACTCCGGGATGGAATTTCTCGCTTGAGATTTTTCATAATGCTCTCGCTTTTAATGGAAAAGAACACATGGCCTGGAGTGTTGGCAATCTGGGTTTTGAGATGAAACTCTCCACCTATGTGCCTGATGTTATCCGGGTCGGCATTAAAAATTTAACAGCTTCATTGCTCGAAAAGGTTGGTAAGAACATCAACGAAGTAAAACATTTCGCCATACACCCGGGTGGAAAAAAGATTCTTGAAGTAATTGAACAAGAGTTGGGTATTACGAAAGATCAGAACATTCCCGCTTACACAATTCTAAAAAAGTATGGAAACATGTCCTCCGCCACGGTGGTCTTTGTATTAAATCATATTCTGAATCAGCTTAAAAAAGGTGATGAAAATCAATCCGTATTAAGCTTTGCCTTTGGTCCGGGCTTAACGTTGGAAAGCATGCTGCTTAACATTCATTATGCATGAGTTTGTTCTCAACGCGATCAGATAAGGAAGAAATAATGGATGACCTCGGCTGCTCCGGGGAAGTGGTACATCAAACCTTGCGCGAACTTGAATTTATAAATCACTGGTTAGGTGGAAACAAGGTAACCGTAAGCGGGCTTGTTCTGCTGATCTCAGAAAATATTACAGACCAAAAGCTTTCGATTGCCGATCTGGGTTGCGGTAGCGGGGAAATGTTAAAACTGGTCTATGGTAACCTTAAAGATCAGCCCATCTATTTGCAATTAATTGGCATTGATGCAAATCCTCATATTACTTCGTATGCTAAAATAAATTGTGAACCCGTGGGTTCTATTTCCTTTCAGACTAAAAACATCCTGGACGTATCCTTTCAACAGGAAGAATATGATGTCATACTGGCTACACTTTTCCTGCATCATTTTTCAACCCACCAACTTATTGAAATCTTCAAGAGGCTGAAAAAACAAGCCAGAATTGGAGTTGTGGTTAACGATCTGCATCGACATCCTCTAGCCTACTATTCCATCAAACTCTTAACGCGCCTGTTCTCTAAATCATCTATGGTTAAATATGATGCCCCCCTTTCGGTTCTACGTGGTTTTCGTAAAAAAGAGCTCGTGGAAATTCTTCAGGCGGCAGGCATCCGGAAATATACCCTCACCTGGAGGTGGGCCTTCCGGTGGCAAATCATTATTCCTGCACAGCATGGCCTTTAAGCTTGGCACAATTTTCGTACTTTCGGAATACAATTAACCTTACAACTATGACCCTATTGCGTAAACTACCTCTAGCTATTCTAATTCTTGTTGTGGCGGCCTGTTCCTCAGGTGTTTTGGGGAAAAAGGTAAAAGAGCCATTTTCCGGCAATGCCTATAAATCCAATAACCGCTTTTGGCGTGGTACTGGTAAGGGTGCCAGTTCGCAAGATAATATTGCCCGTGGCAAGGCGGATATTGATGCAAAGGCACAATTAGCCGGACAAGTAAATACAACCATGAAACAGGTGGCTGATCAGTACCTTGGTCAAACTGAAAATGCTCAGGCTGCAGATGTAGCGGATAAATTCCAGAGTCTTGTGCGGCAGATCATGAACACCAACATTTCTGATCTTCGTAAAATAGGAGAAGAAAAATACTACAATGAAAAAGCTAACGAATACACTGTATTTATGGCCTACGAAATCAAGAAAAACGCGATGCTTCGATTTATGAAAAGACAAGCGAAAGTAGATGAGACCATCAATGAACGACAGCGTGATCTCATCGAGAAAATAATTGATGAAGAACTTAGCAAACTTGAAGAGGAGGAAGGAGAAGAAAATTAAGTTAGGATAACGACAGTGCTATCTTGAAAAAAGATCTGATACATCGTCAGATCTTTTTTTAGTGCATTACGAAAGCGATTATTCAAATTAATTTTCTCATTTCTCATGTTTGTAAATTTTTCCGTCTTTCATAACCAACGCAACTTTACGTAAGTCGGAAATGGATTTTGCAGGATCACCCTGAACAATAACAATATCGGCCAGCAACCCTGGCTTGATTGCACCAATCTCATTTTCCATGTGAAGCGCTTTTGCGTTAACGGTTGTAGCTGCCTTCAGCACATCCATGGGATTCATTCCGTACTCAATCATCAATTCCATTTCATAAACATTCTCTCCGTGGTGATATACCCCTACATCACCACCCATACCGATGGTTACTCCGTTATCAAGCGCAATCTTAAAACTTCTCTTTTTCTGTTGTACCAGGGCAGGCTCAGGTTCCTTTCCCTTTTTCCAGCCACGGTACTGCTGTATAGCATCTACGGCACCAAGGGTAGCGTAGAAGGTTACGTTATGTTGTTTCATGAATTGGGCAATCTCTTCATCGAGGTAATCGCCATGCTCAATGGTTTCAGCACCCGCCAGTATGGCTCGCTTCATTGCTTCTTTTGATTTTGCATGGCAAACCAGGTAACGCCCGCTGCTTCGTGTTACCTCGTTAATTAATTTTAACTCTTCAAGGGTAAAGGATGGCTGGTCTTCTCCTTTGGTTCCCCAGCGGTAATCGGCATATACTTTTATAAAATCTGCACCTTTACCAATCTGATCACGCACCACGCGAATCAAGTCGTTGCCATCTGCAGGTTCGGCTCCTAACATAATTTTTGAATCTTCGTCATAGCCCTTCGGTCCGTACGAGCCTGTTGACACAATTGCCCTTCCGGCAACAATCATTCGTGGCCCGGGAATTATGCCTTCATTAATCGCGCGCTTCAAGGCTACATCAGCATAACCTGCCCCTTCGGTTCCTAAATCGCGAACAGTGGTGAAGCCGGCCATCAGCGTGTTCTTTGCATGAACCGTTGCCCGTGCAGTTCGATAATTGTCTGATTCCTTTAGTACCTGCGTGTCCCAATCGGTGATGTTGTATGGATAAAGAAACAAATGGGAGTGCCCTTCAATGAGACCCGGTAAAAGTGTACCGTGTACAAATCGAATGACTTCCGCGTCTTTGGGGGCTTTGAGTTGTGCTATGGGGCCGACCGCAACAATTTTACTTCCGTCTACCAAAACAGCCCAGCCTGCATGCATTTCTTGTCCGTCAAACACACGATCGGCATGGAGGTAATATTTGTTTTGCGCAAAAAGGCTGATTACAAAAAGAAAAAGAATTAGGGTTGCTGTAGCTTTCATTCAGAAAAGTTAGATTTAATTCATTAATTTTTGCTATGAAAACGATTTTTATACTGCTATTTCTGTTAAAGAGTATCCTTCTTTTGGCGCAGCAACCTCCCGGCACTGAAATTTACATATTTGATTTAACCGTTAAAAAGAATAGTGTTCAATTATCAAACCCACAAAATATCACCAATCGAACCGGATACGATAACCAACCATATTTTCATCCGGAAAAACCGCTTCTTTATTTTTCATCTGCTGATGAATCTGATAAAACAGACATTATGGTTTATAACTATGAAACCGGTGAAACAAAAAAGTTTACGAATACTTCCGAGCGGGAATATTCTCCAACAGTAACACCTGACGGAAAATTTATTTCCTGCATCATTCAACGCGACAATGGTGTCCAGGACCTGGGTAAATATCCAATCGAAGGTGGAGAACCTGTGATCATTATTGATAACCTAATGGTAGGTTACCATGCCTGGGTAAATGATGATTTACTCATACTCTTTGTGTTAGGTCGTCCTAACACACTTCGGTTGTATTCTTTAGCTAATACAAAAGATCTTGAGTTGGCTGAGAACATCGGAAGATCGATTCACCGCATTCCGGGTACAAATGACATTAGTTTTATCCATAAGCAAGGAGCAGAATGGTTAATCAAAAAATACAATGGTAAAGACGGAACCATAGAAACGTTAGCTCCAACATTGCCCAATCGGGAGGACTTGACGTGGACAAAGGATGGAAAGATTTTGATGAGTGATGGAGAAACACTTTTCTTTTGGATACCCAAAAAAAGTAAAAACTGGATAGCCATTGAAAGGTCCGCTAACCTAACCTTGGCCGGAATTACAAGGTTGGCGGTGAATTCCTCAGCAATGAAACTTGCCCTTGTAGCCAGTGAGTGACCCTTGGTTGGGAGTGTTCATACTTATGCAGGACATCTAGTTGAGAATCGTGTCACCGGCTAATTGAACATTAGCTTATATTTGTTACCCTCATGAACGAGCTCAAGCACATAGCCCTCTCCGGAAATATTGGTTCCGGAAAAACCACATTGGCTGAAAAACTATCCAAACATTATGGCTGGACTCCCCTCTATGAATCAGTCGATACCAATCCATACCTGAAGGATTTCTATAATGACATGACCCGGTGGGCCTTTCACGTACAGATCTACTTTCTGAACAGTCGCTTACGCCAGGTTAACGAAATACGCTCCAGCGAAAAAACCATCATACAAGATCGTACTATTTACGAAGATGCGTACATTTTTGCCGCCAACCTGCACAAGAGCAAACACATCTCTGAACGTGATTACCAAAGCTACCTCGACATTTTCAATTCTATGATCACCTTTGTAAAAGCACCGGATTTACTCATCTACCTGCGATCGGATGTGCCCAAACTGGTTCGCCAAATTCAAAAGCGCGGTCGTGAGTACGAATACGCTATACGACTCGATTATCTGCAAAACCTCAACGAGCACTACGAAAACTGGATTGGTAATTACAAGCACGGCAAGCTGCTCATCGTAAATGTGAACGATCTGGACTTTGTTGAACGGATAGAAGATTTTTCGCATATCGTAAACCGCATTGATCTGGAAATCAATAATTTGTTCTCTTAAGTACGATTCCTCCCTCCTGTGTAATTCCAAAACATTGAATACATTTGGCATGTATTGTTTGCGTCCTCTTTTCGCTACCTTCGCTCTGTGAGGCACTTCATTTCCATCCTTCTTCTTGCACTTCTGCTGGCCAACTTTGCCGGCTCGTATATTTACTTTGCCTTTCGCGCACTGCAAATTAAACGAGAGATGCGTGCCTTGTTGGCTACCCTGCCAGATGAAGAACTTGAGCTTATCATACTAACCCCTGAAGAATTCAAACAAACCCGTGTAGAAGATCATGAAATAAAAGTTAACGGCAACATGTTTGATATCGCACGTGTTGTTGAAAAGGATTCAAAACTTTTTGTTTATGGTGTGTATGATGAAGATGAAGACAACCTGCTTTCATTTTTAAATGCTGTGGTGACCAATCTTCAAAACGATTCAACCCAAACACCGCCCTCTTTTTCGTTGTTCAGCGTGCTCCATTACCTGCCGGTTCAGTTTGAGTATAGTTTAACTACCATGCCTGAAAAATCTTTATTGCAGACTTGCTACAACAAATCATTCATTAACTTCATTTCTATCATCGACTCGCCTCCACCCAGGCAAGCTTAAGTCAACTACCGGATTCAATCCGGGTTTTAACATTTTCTGACTTAGAATTTTTCATGTACATGAGAATAACACTTGTGGTTTATCTGCTTGTGCAGTGTTGCTATATGCATGCGCAACAGGCAGACACAACTAAACTTCTGGACGAGGTGGTGATTTCGGTTAACCGCTGGGAAGAAAATTTGCGTGAAGTTCCCAACCGCGTAACGAAAATAGATGCCTCCTTAATTCAATTTCAAAATCCGCAAACTGCGGCCGACTTACTGAGCCTTTCCAACCAGGTCTTTGTCCAGAAAAGTCAGCTGGGAGGAGGTAGCCCAATGATTCGGGGCTTTGCCACCAACCGTGTGCTGCTGGTTGTTGATGGCGTACGTTTTAACAACGCCATCTTCCGCAGCGGAAATGTGCAGAATGTCATTTCGATTGATCCCAACATCATTGAAAGCTCCGAAGTAATCTTTGGTCCGGGTTCAGTAATCTATGGAAGTGATGCTATTGGCGGGGTAATGGATTTCCACACCCGCCAGGCGCGGCTTTCTGTCGATGAAAAACTAAATTTTGCGGGTAATGCACTGATGCGCTATTCTTCGGCCAATAAAGAAAATACCGGTCATCTGGATGTCAACTTCGGTTTGAAGAAATGGGCGTTTCTCACCAGCGTTACCTATTCAACATACGATGACCTGAAACAAGGTTCTAATGGGCCCGATGATTATTTACGCCCGGATTATATGGTGCGTGAAAACGCTGCTGATGTTGTAAAAATTAATTCCGACTCGCGCGTTCAAATTCCAACCGGCTACGATCAACTTAACCTGATGCAGAAAGTTCGTTTTAAACCAAATTTAAACTGGGATCTAAATTACAGCTATCATCAATCCAAAACATCGCGTTATGATCGCTACGATCGGTTGATACTGAAAAATAATCAGGGGGATTATGTGAGTGCTGAATGGTATTACGGACCACAGGAATGGTTAATGCATGCCTTTCAGGCCAATTATCTTTCATCTACTGCATTGTTTGATGCAGCCCGGTTTACCATCGCCTATCAGGACTATACCGAAAGCCGGCACAACCGCAATCGGAATAATGCCGACCGCAACAACCGGTTTGAAAACGTAAAAGCCTGGTCTGCCAATCTGGACATGGATAAAAAGGTGAATGAGCAAGTTCAACTGTTTTACGGAGCTGAGTTTGTAACGAATAAGGTCTATTCAACGGCTTACCAGTTTAACATAAACACCGAGGCGGAGTCACCGCTTTCCACCCGGTACCCGGATGATTCCGATTGGCGCTCGATGGCTGCTTACCTGAGTATGAAGATTAACCTCAATCAAGGGTGGCTGCTCACTGTCAGTAATCGCTTTAATTATGTGTACACCTACGCGAAGTACGATAACAACTTTTTTGATTTTCAGTTTACTGAAGCGGAATTAAAAAACAAGCAGATCACGAATAGTCTTGGATTGATATACAGTCCTTCGGAAAGATCAAAACTGTATGTCAATTTCTCTACCGGATTTCGCGCACCGAATGTAGACGATATCGGCAAAGTGTTCGATTCGCAACCGGGCACTGTCGTAGTGCCTAATCCAATGCTAAAGCCTGAGTCGGCCTTTAACTATGAAATTGGCACGATCGTAAACATGACCAAAAAGTTTTCCTTTGATGCCGGTGTGTACTGTACCACCATGGATAATGCCATTGCACGCGCACCCTCTACCTTTAACGGACAAGACAGCATTGAATATGATGGAACGCTGAGCCGGGTATTGTCACTTCAAAACGTTAATGAGCTTTATGTGTATGGTGTGCAGGTGGGTATTGATTGGAAAATGTTGGACTACCTTCAACTGACTTCATCCTTCAATTATCAAAAAGGGAAAGAGCGTGATTTTACCAGTGGATTAAATGGCCCGCCAACGCATGTTGCTCCCTCTTTTGGTGCTACACATGTGATCTTTAACAGGAAAGGATTAATGGCCAATTTATACGCCAACTACCATGGTAAAATTTCCAATAGTGACCTTGCCTTCAGTGAACAGGCTGATGCTCATTTGTATGCTAAGGACGAAAACGGAAATCCGTATTCACCCGCTTGGTGGACGCTTAGTTTCAAGGCGTCTTATTCAATTATTAAAAATCTGACAATTGACGCAGGGGTTGAGAACATTCTTGATAAACGCTATCGGCCATATTCATCCGGCATATCCGCACCGGGCAGAAACTTTATTGTTTCTTTGCGCGGCAAATTTTAAGTGAACTGCAGGCAGTATTTGAAAAAGACTCCTTGCTAAATATTGAATTGACAAATGAAAGACACAAAAGAAATAGCCAAATCAACCCGAACTCACCGAAAAATTCACCGAATTGTAGGTTCATCTTTACTCGTGTTCTTTTTTATCGTTTCCCTTACGGGATTATTACTGGGGTGGAAAAAACATTCAGGCGGATTGATCCTTCCCAAAACAGAAAAGGGTGTTTCTGTAAATTTAAGCACCTGGTTGAGCTATGCTGAGCTCAATGCACTAGCGCTTCAGGCCTTGCGCGATTCGTTTCCAGAGCCACTATCACCAACAGTGGATCGGATTGATGCCCGGCCCGATAAGGGTATTGTAAAATTTGTTTTCAAAGATCATTTTACTGAAATACAACTCGATGGCGCCACCGGAAAAGTGTTGGCGGTAAATCAACGAACTTCGGATATCATTGAGCAAATTCATGATGGTTCCATCATGGATTTTCTGTTTGAAACGTCAGATGGTCAGATAAAACTCGTATACACTTCGCTGTTGGGTAGTGGCATGGCCTTGCTTTCCTTTACCGGCTTCTGGTTATGGTACAATCCGAAACGGATGCGGAAGCAAAAGGAGAAACCAGAATAAAATCAATTGCTGTTAGCCATCTTTAAAATATCCTCCACATACTCTCGCGTATTCGACAGGCGAGGTACTTTGTTTTGTCCGCCTAATTTTCCACGGCTCTTCATCCAGTTATAAAACGTGCCTGGCTCTACACTGTGGATTTTGGGGGCGACCAATGCCAGATCATGTGCACGCTTGGCGTCATAGTCGCTGTTAACCTGTCGAAGTGTTGAGTCCAGAATATGGGTAAACTCAGCCAGGTCGCTAGGCTTGGTCTTAAACTCAATAACCCATTCATGTCCGCCCTTTTTAGTAGCTTCCAAAAATATCGGTGCTGCCGTAAAATTATCAATAATCGCTCCTGTGGCTTCACAGGCTTTGGTTATGGCAGTTTCAGCATTTTCAACAATCACTTCCTCGCCAAAAGCGTTTATAAAATGTTTTGTTCTTCCTGAAATCTTAATGCGGTACGGGTCCAGGGAGGTGAACTTTATTGTGTCACCAATATTGTACCGCCATAACCCAGCGTTGGTACTAATTACCAGCGCGTAATTTTTTCCAAGCTCTACTTCGTTAAGCCGGATGGCCTTTGGATGCTCCTTCTCCAACTCATCAATGGAAATAAATTCATAAAAGATCCCATAGTCGAGCATGAGTAACATCTCTTCTGAGTTTTTTTGATCCTGAATCCCAAAAAATCCTTCACTGGCATTGTAGATTTCCCAATACACCATTTGATCCTTGGGGATGAGTTCCTTAAACAACTTACGATAAGGCTTAAAGGAAACAGCGCCATGAAAAAAAACTTCAAGGTTTGGCCATACCTCTAAAATGTTTTTCTTTCTCTCCAGTGCAACAATTTGTTGAATCAACAGGATCGTCCAGGTGGGGACGCCTGCTATATTGGTAACATTTTCCTGAGAAGTTTCACGTGCCAGCTTGTCTATCTTCTCTTCCCAGTTACTCATCAAAGCAGTTTCCAGCTTAGGTGTACGAATAAATTCAGCCCAGATTGGAAGGTTCTGCATAATTACTGCCGACACATCACCATAATAAGAAGAAGCTGTTGGGTCAAATTCATTTACCTGGTGGCTTCCTCCAACCGCCAGTCCTTTGCCGTCAAAAATCTTTGTGTCGGGGTAATTGTTGACATAAATCGAAAGCAAATCCTTTCCGCCTTTGAAGTGGCAGTCTTCCAATGCTTCTTCAGATACTGGAATAAATTTGCTTCGTGCGTTTGTTGTTCCGGATGATTTGGAAAACCATTTTACTTCCGAGGGCCACAAAATATTTTGCTCACCACGCATCAGGCGCTCGATGTATGGAAAAATTTGTTCATAGGAATGGACCGGAACACGATCACGAAACTGACTATAGGAAGTGATGGAACCGAAATCGTACTGCTGGCCAAATTTGGTATGTCGAGCTGTTTGTATAAGTTTCCTGAAAATTTCATCCTGTACTTCATGCGGGTACTTCATAAAAAGCTCAATCTGATGAATGCGCTTTTTCATCACCCAGGTAAGAATAGAATTCAGGAGGCCCATCAGTATCAGGAAAACTCAAAAATAGGCAGAATCCTTTGATTTAAAAGTGCAATGCTATTTGGGTTCGTCTGTCCAGCTATCGGTATTTTGTGTAAGCGCTTTCGATCTGCGCAATTCAAAATTCTGGCCAAGATATACTTTACGCACCTGTGGATCACTAGCCAGTTCTTCGGCTGTACCCGATTTAAAAAGTTTTCCGTCCACCATCAGGTAAGCACGGTCGGTGATGGAAAGTGTTTCGTCTACGTTATGATCGGTAATAAGAATACCGATATTCTTACGCTTTAATTTAGCTACAATGGATTGAATTTCTTCCACCGCAATGGGGTCAACACCTGCAAAGGGTTCATCGAGCAAAACGAATTTCGGGTCAACCGCAAGCGCCCGGGCGATCTCTGTTCTTCTGCGTTCACCTCCCGATAAGGACATCCCCAGATTTTTTCTCACCTTATGAAGACTAAACTCGTTAATAAGTTCATCCACCTTATCGTGTCGCTCCTGCTTTGTGAATGTTCTCATCTCCAATACTGACATGATATTTTCCTCCACAGTTAATTTTCGGAACACAGAAGCTTCCTGTGCAAGATAGCCAATTCCTTTACGCGCCCGTTGGTACATCGGTAGCGCGGTAATATCTTCCTGATCCAAAAATATTTGTCCTTCGTTCGGCTTAATAAGCCCAACGATCATATAAAAGGAAGTCGTTTTTCCTGCACCATTGGGGCCGAGCAAACCAACAATCTCTCCCTGCGCAACTTGTACGGAAACATGATCTACTACCGTACGGCTTTTGTATTTCTTTATCAGGTTTTCGGCCCGGAGTATCATGTGCTTATTCATCAAATTTCATGTCTTTAATCCGTAGTTGCGTGCTGGTGTTTCCGTTAAACACGTTTTCTTCAATTGTAAATACCATACTACAGGTTCCTCCATCCGCCAGGCGATCATAGTACTCTGCCAAATCAAAACCTACGGCCTGAAAAACATTTTCATTTCCCTCCTGTCCTGCTAAAAACCGAATGTGCTTTTCTTTAAAACTGGTGAGGGAACTAATCACATACACACGACTGGCTTCAAACACTGGTTTTTGGTTTTCCGGACCAAAAGGAGCCATCTGCTTCAAAACAGCTAAAAACTTAGGCGTGATTTTATCAAACAAAATAGGTACATCTACTTCGATAACCGGTGTAAGCATATCTTCCGTAATGGATTTTGAGACCACTTCTTCAAAACGCTCCCGAAAAGCCTTTAAATTGCCTGCCTCCATGGTTAACCCGGCGGCATACTTGTGTCCTCCAAACTTCTCCAGCAAATCACTGCAACTTACCATGGCTTCGTACAGGTTAAAACCATTAACACTGCGCGCGGAGCCGGTTATTTTATTGTTTGATTCGGTTAAGATCACAGTGGGGCGGTAAAATTTCTCGATACAACGAGCAGCAACTATGCCAATTACACCTTTATGCCAGGTGTTTTTAAAAAGAACTGTGGATTTTGCTGTCAGGAGACTAGTATCACTTTCTATCATGGCAAAGGCCTCTTCGGTGATGCTCATATCAAACTCTCTGCGCAAGTCATTGTTTACATTTACAGCTTGTGCTCGTTTCATTGCCTCCTCTTCAGAATCAGCCGTTAGCAAATCAACTGCTGCGCTACCATGAGCTACCCTTCCGGCCGCATTAATACGAGGACCAAGTGTAAATACAATGCCAGAGACATCCAGTTCACCCTTCAGTTGCGAAATTTCTTTAAGCGCCTTTAAACCAGGAGCAGGATTTTCATTCAGTTTCTTCAGCCCAAAGTATGTGAGCACACGATTTTCACCGGTAATCGGAACAATGTCGGAAGCAATGCTAACCGCTACCAGGTCCAGAAATTCAAAAACTTCTTCTTCCTTTCTGTATCTGCGTGCATAAGCTTGTATCAATTTAAATCCTAATCCACAGCCGCTAAGTTCCTGATATGGATAAGTACAATCCTTTCGTTTAGGATCTAATACGGCAACCGCGTTTGGAATTTTTTCATCAGGCAGGTGGTGATCACAAATAATAAAGTCAATTCCTTTGTGATTAGCCAACAACACCATATCGGATGCCTTAATGCCGCAGTCGAGTGCAATGACTAAGGTATAGCTATTCTCCTCAGCCCATTCAACACCCGCTTGTGAAATTCCGTAACCTTCTTTATTTCGATCGGGAATGTAAATCTCACATGCTGTATGAAATTTATGCAGGTAGTTGTACACCAACGAAACTGCTGTAGTGCCATCTACATCATAATCACCATAAATTAAAATTTTCTCGTTCTGCTGAAGTGCCGCATGCAGGCGCTCTACGGCACGATCCATGTCCATCATTAAAAATGGATTATGTAGCTGGTCGAGTGAAGGACGAAAATAATTTATTGCGCTTTGTAAATCGGTTATATCCCGCTGAAGGAGAATCGAGGTGAGATAGGGATTAAGGTTAAGAACTTTACCAAAATTTACAATCTGCTCTTTTGAGGGAAGAGGTTTGTATATCCACTTCTTCTCCATCTTATTATTGATTCATTTCAAAGGTAAGTGTTCCATCTTTGCCTCTGGTACCATTGGTACCATAGGAACCGGGTGAACCATCTTTTCCGTTTTTCCGTGAAGGGCCTAATCCAGCCGAGCCTAAATAACCACCCCGACCGCCTTGTCCGGCCTTACCACTATAATTTTTATAAATGAGTTTAGTCCCAACCCAGTTTCTGATGATATCGGCATTTACACTGCTAATCATGAGGCTTCCGGCATTCCCGCCTTCGCCTCCACGGCCGCCATCACCACCGTGAGCGCCATCGCCACCATTGCAATGCACAGTACCAGGGCTTCCGTCTCCGCCTTGGCCCCCAGCTCCGCCATCGCCTCCATTGCCCCCCGAAAGATCAATGATCAGTTGTCCGTTAATTTTCAATTCATCTACATAGAAAAATAAATTCGATCCCGGACCACCGGATAATCCTCCAGTTCCATTGCTACCGTTTGACCCATCCCGACATGGACCAACTAATGAATTTCCTGGTCGTCCTGCGCGGCCGGGTTGTCCGTGAAAGCCTACACCAATAAGGGAACAGTGATTACCAATAATCGCCACTTTCGTGCGAATGAAATTTTCGCGCTTAAGCTCGTTGAGGATAATTTTGGAGGAATCCATCATGATTATTGTATCCGCCACGATAATATCGGATTGGTGATCTAACTCGAAACTTTCGCCAGGTTTAATCACCAGTTTTTCAACACGAACCTGCGTCCATGAAAAAAAACTAACACATAAAAATCCAACCAATAGGCCCAGTCGTTTCATCGCACAAACCTCAGTAAAGTTCATCACATAAAAAACAAAAAGCAGCATCTGTTCAATGCTGCCTTTCAAATATAAAATTTATCTTGTTTTTCTACTCTGTCTTTGGCTTTTCTGCCGTTACGCCCTCTAAAACATCCTTTATTTCGGTGCGTTGGCCATCACGATAAGGAACAATCCAGGCATCTTTCACGCCCATTTCGCGCATATATTTCTTAAACTGATCGGCTTCCCAATAGTCGCGGAAAATTCCTATAGTTACGCGTTGGGGTTCATTTTCCTTAACTTCTCCACCAAAATTTGGATTGTTGTCAAAGTACTTGGAAAGATCTTTATTCTTAAATGCGCCTACCTGCACTTTAAAGACAACGCCTCTGGAAAAATCCATCGGATTAACAACAGGGTTTTCTTTAAGCTGCGCAAGTTCTGCCTGAGCCGAGGAAAGTTGTCCACGCATTTGTGAAAGTTGATCTTCCAAGTCAGCAATGCGCGCATCTTTGTCGCTCACGCTTTTTTGCAGATCGGTTACCCTTTTGTTCAGCGTAGAAACTTGGTTGTCTGCGCTTTGCTTATCCTCGGTAAACTGCTTGAGGTTCGCGGGGCTTTTAGAATATTCCTTGGCTTTTTTCTTCCACTCCTTTTTTTCCTGCTTGGAAAGCTGGGCGAAAGTTTGCGTGCCCGCAAAAAGTAAAGCCATACAGAAGACTAGTGTAATCTTTTTCATGTGTATAGTTTAAAAAGTTTAATAAAAGTACAAATTATTTTCAAATTCCTAATTTTCAGAGGGTTCCGACCATTTTTTCAGGACGAACCCATTCATCAAACTGCTCGGAAGTAAGCAGGCCTAATTCAATAGCGGCTTCACGCAATGTCTTGTTTTCGGTATGGGCTTTCTTGGCAATTTTGGCTGAATTCTCATATCCTATATGCGTATTCAACGCAGTAACAAGCATCAATGAGTTCTCAAGATGTTGCTTTATAAGACCATGATTGGGTTCAATTCCTGCTGCACATTTGTCGTTAAAGGACACACAGGCATCGCCTATCAGTCGCGCTGATTGCAATACATTGGATGCAATAACGGGTTTAAAAACATTCAATTCGAAGTGCCCGGTGGCACCACCAATCGAAACCGCCACATCATTACCGATTACTTGCGCACAAACCATGGTCAATGCTTCGGGCTGCGTTGGGTTTACTTTGCCCGGCATAATGGATGACCCGGGCTCATTATCTGGGATGATGATTTCGCCTATACCACAACGCGGACCTGAGCTGAGCATGCGAATGTCATTTGCAATTTTCATCAGTGATACTGAAGCTCTTTTCAACGCACCGGAAAGCTCAACCATAGCATCATGTGCGGCTAAGGCTTCAAATTTATTCGGTGCTGTTACAAACGGATAACCGGTGAGGTCAGCTATTTTTTTAGCTACCAGTAGATCATATCCCTTTGGAGCGTTTAGTCCTGTACCTACGGCCGTACCGCCCAACGCCAGTTCGCGAATCATTTCCAATGCATTATTGATTGCTCTGATGCTGTTATCAATCTGCTGCACATAGCCAGAAAACTCCTGACCCAGGGTGAGCGGGGTGGCGTCCATGAAATGTGTGCGGCCTGTTTTTACAATATTTTTAAAGTCGCTTGATTTATTTGCCAGTGTATCACGAAGTTTCTTCATCCCGGGTAACGTCACCTCCACAACTTGCTTGTACGCAGCAATGTGCATGGCGGTAGGAAAAGTGTCGTTGGAAGATTGTGATTTATTCACATCATCATTCGGATGTAATACTTTTTTTTCATCCGTAAGTTTTCCGCCACTGATAACATGAGCACGGTAAGCAATAACTTCGTTCACATTCATGTTGCTTTGTGTGCCCGAGCCCGTTTGCCAGATCACTAATGGAAATTCATCATCAAGTTTACCGGCAAGAATCTCATCGCAAGCTTTGCCAATCAAATCGTTTTTGTCGGCTGGTAAAACACCTAGTTCATGATTCGCCATGGCCGCAGCCTTTTTTAAATATGCAAAGGCATAAATAATTTCTTTCGGCATGCTGGCTTCAGGACCAATTTTAAAGTTGTTGCGCGAGCGTTCGGTTTGGGCTCCCCAATATTTATCGGAGGGCACTTTTACTTCACCCATGGTGTCTTTCTCAATGCGATAGCTCATAAAAAGAAATGGTTTTATTCAAATGACTTCCAAATGTAGAAAAGATAACATAAAAAATGCCGGTCAATTTTAACCAGCATCCCACGACATTCATTTAGATTAGACTAATTCCCCTTCTTCAATTCCCCACCTTTTCTAAAGTACTTATCCTCGTCAAACTCATCATCACTAAGTGGTTTGGGGATAACGCCTACTTCTAAAATTTTAAATTCGGTCCTCCGGTTTCGGGCACGTCCTTCAGGATTATCGGTGCCATCCGGGTTGGTGTTGCGCGCTATGGGTACTTCTTCACCGTACCCCTTGGCAACCAATCGATCGGGGGCTATACCTTTTGAAATAAGGTATTTTACTGTCGATTCTGCACGGTTTTTGGAAAGCTCATAGTTGTACACCAATGTACCAACACTATCTGTATGTGACCCCATTTCAATTTTTATCTCAGGGTTATCGATCAGCAGCTGAACCAATTTATCCAATTCTTTGGCAGCATCGGAACGTATATCATATTTGTCAAAATCAAAATAGATATTGTCGAGAACAAAAATTTTATTAATCTCAATTTTATCCAGAACAAGTATAGTATCCAGCGTAATGTTCGTGACTAAATCCTTTAACGTAGCCGGATCAACGGATTTTCCTTTTGTGGTATACGCCTGGCGCTTTACCAGATATCCATCGGTTTCACCAATAAGGTTGTAATCTTCATTCTCATATACGCGGAATAAAAACTTTCCATCATTACCGGTAACAAAATCCTGCATCACCTCGGCCTGTGTATCCAGTAGCGATACACGCACATTCGGAAGTATCTGAAGTGTGCTGTCGGTTAGTGGTGTGTAGGTTACGCCTGCAAGAAAGTAGTTGACGACTTTGAGATTTGGGTCTTCATTTACAAAGGTGTAGATGTCGTCATCACCTTTTCCCCCTTCACGGTTTGAAGTGAAGAAGCCACGATCAGGACGGAATAAAAATATTCCAAAATCATCCGCAGGTGAGTTCATGGGCTCACCCAAATTCTCAATGATTGTTTTTCCGCTGGCGCGTTTTACAACAAACAAATCAATTCCACCAAACCCTGGGTGTCCGTCTGATGCCAGGTAAAGTTTCCCGTCCTCGGATACATAGGGAAACAATTCATTGCCGGCTGTATTAATTTCGGGGCCGAGGTTACGAACGCGGGCAAATCTTCCGCGCGAATCCATTTGTGCTGAGTATATGTCCGTGCCGCCATAACCACCCGGGCGGTTCGATGCAAAGTAAAGCGTTCGGCCATCGGGGGCAAAAGCGGGTGAAGAATCCCAGCTGTTGTTTCGGGCTACAGCATCATACTCATCTTTAAATTGGGTATTAATATTTAGTCGTTGAGGTTCGCTCCACTCACCATTTCTAAAACGGGAAAGATATAAATCAACATCAGCTCCACCTTTTTTCTTACGGGTGTTGCCCATTGCAAAAACCATGGTGCGGCCATCGGGCGTAAAGGTTGGGCATCCTACATTCCGCAGATCATCATTAATACCTGCAGATAATGCCTGAACTGTGGTGACATCAACATTGGCACCACGGGTTGCCGCCTTAAAAATAGAGGTAAAAGGTTTTCCTTCGGCCTCATAAATCCTTCCATTGCCACGCGATGATGTGAAATATAATTCGTTATTCAGGTAAACCGGTGCATATTCACTCGCTGGTGTGTTTAGTAGTTCAAGGTTTTTAACCTTGTAGTAACTTTCTTTCTCGCGTAACTTTTCCAACGATGCCAGCCCACTGTGCTGAACCTGTGCGCGGTCTTTAAGTTTTTCGTTGGAAGTGCGCTTGATGAGTTCCTCTAACTGCTGACGAGACTCATTGTATTTTGAGTTTGCCTTTAATGCCTGAGCGTAGTAAAACTGAACAGAGTCTTTGTCAACACCGCTGCCTCCCGCTTTTGCGTAATACGCTTCGGATTCTTTTATGCGATTCGACAGCCGGTATGATTCGCCAACAAAATAATTGACTTTAGCGGGTTCTTTCGGTTTGCTCTTATTAAAAAGATTGATTGCATTTTGATACTCCCCCCGCATGAAAGCCTTGGTGGCTTTCTTCTCCACGCTGCAACCCGCTAGCACAACTCCAATCACAAAAAATAGCAAAAACCTCATATGCTTACCGACTAAGCTTTAAAACTACAAAAAAAACAATACTTGCTACCTCAAACTGTTACCTTCGACAAGTACCGTTTCAACCAGGTTTCATTTGCCTTTCGCATCCAGCCCGATAAAAATGCACCCTTGGTTAACACCGTATTATCAAATGCAAGGGTATCTCCTCTCCAGAATCCTTCTTCATGCTTTCTTTTCAGTTCACCCATTCCTACCTGATTTACCGTTTCATCGATATAAAATGCCACCGTAGTTCTGTTAAAAAAATCTACTGTAAGTTGGTCACTCAGTTGCAGGATAATTGCTACTGAACTATCAATAGAACATCCGCTGGCTCCGGTGTAGGACTCATCAACAGCCAGCACAACGAAATAATCATACAAAACAGCAAAGGAGGCTTTTAAGGGCTGGTTATGGGCCGTCCACTGATTTATAAACGATTGGAGCGTATCAGAAATTGTACGTTGCTCCATTTCAGAAAGCTTTCGATCGGATTGATAAATCCAGACACGCGCTAAATCCGGCAGACTATCAAAGGGTACAAACATTGTGTCAGTTGTTAGTTCGTCAGTAATTATAAACCTTTAGCTTCAGCGATAAGTTCGGCCAGGTCTTTTACCTTCACATCGGCTTCCCGCTCCTTCGTCTTCACACCATCAGTCATCATTGTCATGCAAAAAGGACAGGCTACGGCAATGGTGGTGGCTCCGGTGGCCAATGCTTCTTCCGTACGTTCCGTATTAATTTCCTTTTTTCCGTTTTCGGCATCCTTAAACATCTGCGCGCCACCCGCTCCACAACACAAACCCGTTGTGCGACAGCGCTTCATTTCGACCAGGTCAGCATCCAATGCTTCTAAAACTTCGCGCGGTGCCTTATAAATATTATTGGCTCGTCCCAGGTAGCAGGAATCATGATAGGTAATTTTTTTTCCCTTGAATGATTCCCCCTCACTCATTTTTATCTTTCCTTCATTGATTAGCTGCTGAAGAAAAGTGGCGTGATGAATAACTTCATAAGTTCCGCCCAGTTCCGGATATTCATTCTTTAAAGTATTAAAGCAATGCGGACAAGCTGTTACTATTTTCTTTACGCCATATCCATTCAACACCTGAATATTATTCATGGCCTGCATCTGAAAAAGAAATTCGTTGCCGGCACGCCTGGCAGGATCGCCCGTACACGTTTCTTCTGTGCCCAGTACAGCAAACTTTACACCTACCACATTTAATATCTTTACAAAGGCTTTCGTAACGCGCTTGTACCGATCATCAAATGATCCGGCACAGCCAACCCAAAAAAGTATTTCGGGTGTTTCTCCCTTTGCAGTAAGTTCAGCAAGTGTAGGTACGTTCATTCTGTTATAATTTTAAACTCCAAATTGTTGTAGATGATGGTCAATGTGTTTGTACTGCCCCCTTGCCCATTCTTCAGGAGTTAGTTTCCCAAAAAATGGATTTGGGTGAGTCGTGCATAGTGCGGGGCCTCCGTCTGAGAATGCTTTGATGTGCTCAATCATTATTTTCTTCTCTTCTTCAAAAAGTCTTTGATCGGCCACGATCAGGGTTTTACCGGTGGGGCTGTTTTTGGGATGGGGCTTTGCTCCAAAAAAAGTTTCTTTGACCATCCAGCCCAGCAGAATACCGAGCACACTTCGTTTAAGCTTTTCGATTCCGCGCGCAATACGAAGTAATTTGGTGCAGTGTGCGAGCATTTGTGCCACATCCATCTTTCCCCATAACCGTTGCGTTGCCGGTGTTAACTTTTCAATCCTGTCGAGGATTTCCTTTGCATCGTGTAGATCAAAAAGATTCTTCATACTTAATCCTTAGCCCAGTTAAATCTGTCGCTGGGTGAAAATTTCCAGGGTGCAAAATTGGTTTCAATGTTTTGAAACATGGAGTTCCACGAAGCCGGTGAGCCGGATTCTTCCATGGCAACATATCTTCTCATCTCCAGAATAATTTCCAGCGGATTAATCATTACAGGACAAGCCTCCACACAGGCATTGCAACTGGTACACGCATTTATTTCTTCTTTTGTTATATAATCGCCCAGTAATGATTTTCCATCGTTTAACCCTGCACCACCCGTTCCTAAGCTTTTTGACACTTCTTCCATACGATCACGCGTATCCATCATAATTTTTCTGGGGGACAGCTTTTTACCGGTAAAGTTAGCCGGACATTCTGATGTACATCGACCACACTCTGTACATGCGTAAGCAGCCATGAGGTTTGTCCATGAAAGATCATTAATGTCTTTTACTCCAAATCGTCCGGGCTCTGCCGGTGGTGTTGCTGATGCCTCAGCAAGTCCCAGCATGGACTTCACTTCATTGGTTACTACCGGCATGTTATTGATGTGGCCCTGCGATTCGAGTTTCGCATAATATGTATTTGGAAAGGCCATGAAAATATGAAGGTGCTTGGAGTATGTAACATATAATGCAAAACCCAAAATGCCAACAATATGAAACCACCAGGCTGCTCGTTCAATAACCATAAGTGTTGACGTACTGAGGTTTTGAAAGATGGGGGTTAATTGACTACTGAAGAAGAGCGTGCCTGTTGAAGCATAGTGTGTATCTCTGGTTTGAAGAATTTGATCCGCAGCATTCATAAAAAGAATGGCGAACATTAAAATTATTTCAACAATCAGAATCAGATTTGCATCCAATCGAGGCCATTTCGTCATTTCGGCAGACCAGAACCTGGGCACTTTTAGTACATTCCTTCTGATCAGAAAAAATACACATGACAACAACACCCCGACAGCAAGAAATTCAAAGATATTCATCAACACCGGGTACACCTGTCCGAGATATGGTGCAAAGATTCGGTGTGTTCCGGATATCCCATCGATCACAAATTCCAGAACCTCCAGATTAATGACCAAAAATCCTACATAAATAAAAAGGTGAAGGATAGCGGGAATCACTCGTTTGAACATTTTCTTTTGCCCGAAAGCAATCAAGAGCATGTTTTTCCAACGGGATGAAACCTCACCGGTAATAGGGGTGGCTTTTCCCAATTTAATGCCCCTTCGAATAAGCTGCACCCGCTGGCGAATGAAATAGGCGAATGTCAGTAATACTAATACAAATGCAACCTGTTGAATCATGCTTGATAGTTAATTCTGAAAATCCTTAAATCCAAAAATACAGCACGGTTTTGCACCATATATAAAATTACATACTTTTGTGCCCCCTGAATAACACTCAGGAATCAGATTTATCCCGGTGACGTAGCTCAGTTGGTAGAGCAAAGGACTGAAAATCCTTGTGTCGGGGGTTCAATTCCCTCCGTCACCACAAAAACCCCCAGTAAATTATTGGGGTTTTTTTATGCCTTATTTCGTTTACGTACTACAACCAAACCCAACAAACATTCACCACCTTATTTTCTTCTCTGCCACTCATTTGCCAATATTTGTAGGTAATTTCAATACCTGATTTCCTAAGATGTTTGAAGGATTAGCCAATGAAATAATCGCGCGTACCGCAGCCACATACCTGGCGGAGTCCATCATTGGCCTGGTTATCGCTGTTGCCTTTGTGTATTTCGGTAAGGTCTATCGCAGACCCTTCATGAAAACCTGGGCGCTCAGCTTTGGCTTTTTTGCACTGGCTACTTTTGCACTGGCATTTAGTACCCTTTATGGATACTCAAAGAACGATGCGGTTCGGATTGTGGCATCCTTCCTCTCACAATATGGTATTTTCCTTCACGCATTCTTCTTACTTATTGGTTTGATCGAAATTATTCGAAGGAAATCCTTCAAACAAAACTTTTTACTAGGAATGTCAGCCCTTATTGCAGGCATTTGTTTTCTTACCATTTGGGCCTACCATGATACAGCAGGAACCGAAGGCGCGCTTAACCGGTATATGCTACGCGTGGGCCTTCGCTACTTCGTCATAACGGCAAGTTTTTTAGCGGCCGGGATTTTGGCATTGAAAAGTGATGTATTTACCCGTGGCATTGGTCAACGGCTACTTGTTATTGCTTTCTTTTTGTATGGTCTTACATATGGCTATTATTTTATAGTCGCACTCTATAATTTTTTAGGCAAGGAGTTTTCTTTTCCATTTTTCTTCGGCATGATTGAGTTGGTGCTGATTACCCTGGCGGGATTGGGCATGGTAGTGTGGTTGCTGGAGGATGAGCGCGAACGTCTCAATAAAATAAATAAAGAACTCGATAGCTTTATGTACAGCACTTCGCATGATTTACGCTCGCCTATTGCTTCTATATTAGGGATAACCAATGTGGCGCGACTTGAACTTACGGACGAAACTTCGTTACGCTACATGGGCATGATTGAAGAGCGGATCAAACGACTCGATTCCGTTATCAGCGATATTCTTAAACTATCGCGAAGCAAAAAACTTGATCTTAAAATTGAAACCATCAACTTTAATGATCTGCTAAAAGACACAATCGCTGATGTTAAATTCAATCAAAACGCGCCATCCATTGAGCTTGATTACGTTGAAGATCCTTCTAATATTTTTAGATCCGATTATTCGCAAATGAAAATCATTCTTGGAAATCTGATTTCCAACGCTGTTAAGTATCACAACATCAGTCAACCAAAGCCAATTATCCGTGTCACCTTTAAACGAATCGGAAGGACGGTGGAAATTATTGTGGAAGACAACGGACGTGGTATACTAAAAGAAGCCTTGCCGAAAATTTTTGAGATGTTCTACCGGGCCGAAACAAAAGTAGATGGTACAGGTCTTGGATTGTACATTGTGAAAGAGGCTCTTTCTAAAATCAATGGAAGCGTTTCGGTAAAGTCGGAGTATGGTTCTGGCAGCACCTTCACGGTCACATTGGACAATACCTGACTTATTTGAAATGTTTTAACCGGATAATTTCCTCTGGCGTTAAAAATCTCCACTCACCACGTGGTAAATCTTTTTTGTCAAGGCCCGCATACACCGTGCGATCAAGTTTAACAACGCTATATTCCAGTCTTTCAAAAATTCTGCGCACAACTCTGTTCCATCCGATGTGTAATTCAATACCAACCGTTTTACTGTCATCCGAAACAATGGCCAGGTCATCAACCATGGCACGGCCTTCTTCTAACTGAATGCCGTCTAAAATTTTTTGAAAATCATTTTTAGCAAGTGGTCGGTCAAGCTCAACCTTGTAAATTTTCTTAACATTGTAAGAGGGGTGCGAAAGTTTATCCGCCAAATCACCATCGTTGGTAAACAGCAATAACCCTGTTGTATTTCGATCCAATCGGCCAACCGGATAAACCCGTTCTTTTACCGCATTGCCAATAATGTGCATAACGGTATTGCGTTCCTGTGGATCTTTTGTGGTAGTGAGGTAGCCTTTTGGCTTATTCATTAAAACATAAACAGGCTTTTCTGCCCGAAGAACACGGCCTTCATAACGTACCTCATCACGTGCGCCAACCTGAAAGCCCATCTCAGTTATTACGTTACCGTTCACCGAAACCAAACCCATTTTAATCAACTCATCAGCTTCACGCCTGGAGCAGACACCACTGTTGGCGATGTACCGGTTCAGTCTGTACTTACCTGTCTGGCTATTTATAGTGGGTGTTTCTTCCTTTTTTGCCGAGTATTTTCTGGGCCTTACTCTTCCTGATGATTGTTTATTAAAAAATCCACGAGGCTTAGATTCTCCCTCTTCACCCTTCCTGGGTGATTTTGCAGAAAAGCCTCCTCCTCCTGATTTTGTGAACTTCTTTTTGCGATCTCCGCGATCATCGGGTTTGTCAAAGGCACGAGAGGTTCTTTTTCCGGGGTCTTTGTCAAATTTACGGAAGGGTGGTTTCGAATGATCTTTATCAGGCCTCGCTCTCTTCTCAACGGAATCATCTCCCGATCGCCTGGTGGATGAACCCTTATCAAATTTTCGAAAAGCAGGCTTTGTACTGTCCTTATCAAATCTCTTCTTTCCCTCAAACGAACGTTCATCTGATTTTCTAAAAGAAGATCGCTTATCGAATTTTGATTTATCCTCAAATGGCTTTTCGTTTGAGCGCCTTGGTGATGAGCTCTTATCAAATTTTTTAAAAGGAGGTTTGCTGTCTTTATCGAATAATCGCTTACCCACAGAAGGCCCTTCGTCTGATCTGCGTGAAGACGTTTGCCTGGGCTTGCCAGAAGGCGTTGGTCTGCCGGATGAGCGCTCCTGACGTGAGGCACCTCGTTTCCCCCTTGAGGGTCCGGAAGAATCACGCTTGCGCATCGGAATCCTTTAAATCGGTGCTTTCACCTATGATATTAATCTCGGTTGCAAAATCTTTCGGAACAGGCAGGTCGGTCAATTCATTAATCCCAAAGTACTCCATGAACTTTGAAGAAGTGCCATATAGCATTGGGCGTCCAATAGTTTCGCCCTTCCCTTTTATCTCGACTAATCCTTTATCCAATAATTTCTGAACAGCATAATCGCAGTTCACCCCACGAATATTTTCAATTTCGGTTTTTGAAATGGGTTGCTTGTAGGCAACAATGGCCAGCGTTTCCATGGCCGAAGTGGAGAGCCTCTTCTTTGACTGTTGCTTAAGCAGAATACCAATACTGGCTTGATAGGCCGGCTTGGTTAAAAATTGGTAGCCTCCATTCGCCTTGTTTAACTGAAAAGCGAATTCATCAGAAGCAAACTTTTCCTCCAGCCGGTTAATTGCATTGATGATGTCTTCTTCCGGAACATCGGCATTGAACATTTCCGAAAGACACGATTTTATATCAGCTACTTTAACCGGAGTTGGCGAACAGAAAATTAATGCTTCAATATGGTTTTGAAGAAAGTCCATGCTTAGTCCTTCTTCATCATTTTAGCCTCAATGGATTGTGTGGTGTGTGGCACAGCAATCAGGCGCTCTTTCGGAATTAATTTTCCGGTTACCGAGCAAATACCATACGTTCCATTCTTGATGCGCACCAACGCGTTTTCAAGATTGGTGATGTACTTCTGTTGACGCGCAGCAAGCTGACTTAAATTTTCTTTCTCTGCAGTCTCTGCGCCATCTTCCAATACTTTTGTGTTTCCACCTGAGGTTGCGTCAGTTCCCTCATCGTTGTTACGATTAAGTGTTTCTTTCAGAATTTTATATTCACTACGAGCCTTATCAAGCTTTCCAAAAATCAACGCTTCAAACTCTTTAAGCTCTTCTTCAGAGTAACGCGTTTTATCATCTGATACGGTTATCTTTTTTGCTGGTTTATGTGCGATCGGCCGCTGTGTTAGCGGAGGGAAAAAGGTAGGGTTAAGCATCACGGGCTTATCGACCGGCTTAGCAACCACAACCTTCTTGGGTGCGATTGCCTTTTTCTTAACAGGTTTTGCAAGTACTTTTTTGACGGCTTTCTTCGCTACCGGCTTAGCAGCTTTTTTAGGAGCTGGTTTTTTGGCTGCTTTTTTGGCTTTTGCAGGTGCTGCCTTCTTTGTTTTAGCTTTTGACTTAGCCGTTGATTTCTTAGCTGATTTGGCTGATTTCTTTGCTTTTGCCATAATTGTCCCTGTTTAAAAAGTTGCGTCCGCCAGGATGAAGCTCCGTTTCGGACGGGCAAAAATACAGGGTGGGGGGTAAAACAAAAAATATAGCAGGCTTTATTACCTAACGCCCTGTTTACCATGAGTTGTTAATTGCGTACAGCAATCACAACACGCTTTCGGTACGTCTCTACTATCCCTGTATTATCGAACAATTCAAACCATACTAAATAAAATCCAGGGCTTGCTTTCGTGCCGTCATCGCGGTCGCCATCCCAGCGAAAAAATCCTTCTATCGCAAGCGTTTGGTTGTTGGCAAGCTGCTTTATCTCACGACCTTGTTGATCCAGAATTTTGATGTTGGCCACTCGTCCGCCTTGATCAAAGGTATACCGAATCTCCGTAAAATCAGGCTGACCGTATACTGGAACAAAAATTTCGGGCTCAATTTTCACTTCGCCCAAAACCGTATTAACATTACCTGCATTTGAATTGGCATAGCCCGGTGTAGCAAAACCTTCTGTAGAGGCTGCAGATTTCCAATTGTTGGGATCCATGCTGTCACCTTCAGGATAAATACGCTCCAGCGAAACACCCTCCTTGTCGCGCAGAAAAACAGAGTGATAACTTTGATTGTATTGAAAGTTATCGATGAGAACGTTTGATTCGTTAAGCAGACTTGCAGAACCCTCGTTATCGGGAAAGGAGGGTAAAGCAGAAATATTAACCACATTCCCTTGTGAAGATTTTGGATAGTGCGAACGAATCGTAGCTGCATCAGTTGTAAACGCCAGGATTTCTGATGGAGGCAACAACAAATCCTCCGTTGTAACGACTTTCAGATTGGTGGGTCCTCCGCTTTCAAAATTTCCAATCTGCCAGTTCTTTAGGTTTATAAACTTTTTCGACTGATTATGGATTTCAATAAAGTCAACGCCAAATGGTCGTGGGTTAAAAAGCAATTCATTAATAATTACATCGCCTTGTTGTGCGTCCTCAGGAAAACCAAAACTCACCGACCTGAAATTTTCTTGTATCAGGTTTCCACTGCAATCGCGGATATTTGTAACGGTAACCGTATACGCTTGCTGGGGGGAAACTGGGTTGAGTAATTCTAAAAGAAATTCTCTCAAACCATTTGAAGCAAAAGAGAGTGAGACTATGCCAACAGCAGGTGAAATGGCAAAGTTTGACTCCGCAGGGAGAACTGATTCCAGTTTTTCGTTAAAACCAATTTTTAGTTGCGTGGGTGAGGTGGGAATGGCATATACCAATTTCGGTCCTGTAAGATCAGGCTTTGATGCATTGACGGAATTTTCTTTTCCAGGAGTTCCTCCTGTAGGATTTTCCGAGGCCACCCAGTTTTCTTCTTCCGCGCATATATTGGCTATATCAATTAACTCTAATGTCCAACCACCTTGTCGTTTATCATCGTCTTTGTACCAGGCGTCTGTATAATCCACATAATCAATCACTTCATTGCCCGAATCACGCAGTATCAGATTGTCGCCACTGTTATTCAGTGTTGGAAAATTTGAAACGCCAATAACTGATCCGAAAGCTGAGAATAAAGGAGCCGATGCATTTGGGGTAATAATAACAAAACTGCCCGGCTGCAAGATAAAGTTTGGTAACGTGGTGGTTGACGATGGATCGGAAAATTTCCACCCCGCCAGGTTAACCGGGTTGTTGCTGCGGTTGTATAACTCAACAAACTCAGCTTCCGGTAAACCAATAACCGGATTAGGGTCTGGAAACAATTCTGTAAAAATCACATCTTTAATTTGAATGGGCATGGGTTGAAAAAATAAAAAATCTGACGTAGCCAAGGTTATCGCATTACCCGCTACATCCTCCACATTAACTACGGAAAGCTGGTTGGTAATACCGTTGGAGAAAGGATTGGCAAAGGTTAGCCGAACGGTTCGCTCATCAATCTGCCGAATAGCTGTTTGAGGCTGACCTACTCCATTATCAACGGTATAGTTTGCTAGTGTTTGCGCTGTGGTCTGGTCGATTTTCTCATTAAAAAAAACATCCAGTGTATTTGCATTTAGTGCATGTAGCGAGAGAATTGTCGGTGGTTCGGTATCCTGAACAATATCGCCTGCATAAAAGTCATCGAAATAGTGTCGGTTAAAAAATGTGGCTGTGGACTGTATAATGCGAATTCCAAAATAGTTTCCGGTAGAAAAGGTATTATCTGTAATGGAAGGTTCATCACTAAAATTATTCCCGGTGCCGGTATTGTCGTAAGCGAGCGTCCACCGGTTGGCCGCATCACGCACGACTTTAATCCGTAAGACATTATTTGAAAAGTTGGTTACACCATCTGTACCGTTGATAAGGATAGAGGCTATGCCGCCCGAGATTTTGTAAAGACTTACTTCGTCTGTGGTTCCTCCAATACGCACAAAATAGCCGTTGTTGCCTGGAGCGTTCAGGTTCTGGATGGCGGAAACCAGGTAAACGTCAACATAGTTGGCACCTGAGGTGTTAAACTGAAGATTAACAAAAAAATCCCATTGGGCTTCGGTTACTTTAGTGGACGGTGTAGATATCCAAAACGAAGAGCTTGCCAAGGAGGAGTTGGAACGAAGTTGGCCATTGTCGACTATCCAGTTGTTCGGGTTGTCCGGTGTCCAGACGGGGTTTTGGGTGTAGTCACCATCGGAAAAGTTGTCTGAAAACTGGGCGAAGCATACCTGGCTTACTGTTAAGACCGCAAAAAGAGCAAGTCTTTTAAACGTCAGCAATCGTGTGCAGGGCGCAAGAGGAATTTTATTCGTTACATCCATAGTTATGCCTGTAATCAAAAATACTATTTTTGCGCGTCCGTTCCGGAATGGGAACGAAGTTTGGTTTTAAACAATTTAACAATAAAATGAAGTTAGCTATTGTGGGGGCCACCGGATTGGTTGGTCAGGAAATTTTAAAAGTAATTGAAGAAAGAAGCTTTCCGTTTGACGAATTGTACTTAGTGGCCTCAGCCAAGTCCGTTGGCCAAAGTACGACCTTTAAAGACAAGGAGTATATCATCAAAAGCATTGAAGAGGCTTGTAAGTTAGCACCTGATATGGCCATTTTTTCAGCAGGTGGAGGCACTTCGCTTGAGTGGGCTCCTCGTTTTGCCGAAATGGGCAGCATCGTTATCGATAATTCTTCTGCCTGGCGCATGGATCCAACTAAAAAGTTAATTGTACCGGAGATTAACGGACAGGAGCTAACCGCAGACGATCGTATTATCGCCAACCCGAATTGTTCCACCATTCAAATGGTAATGGCACTGGCTCCTTTACATGCCAAATACAAACTAAAGCGTATTGTTGTTTCCACCTATCAATCCGTAACCGGAACGGGAAAGGATGCGGTACAGCAACTTCAAAATGAACGGGCTGGTGTTGAAGGTCATAAAGTGTATCCACACAATATTGATATGAATGCTTTGCCACACATCGATATGTTTTTGGATAATGGTTACACCAAAGAAGAAATGAAAATGGTAAGCGAAACCCGTAAAATTCTGGGTAATCAAACCATTGGCATTACCTCAACTACTGTGCGCGTACCAACCCTTGGTGGTCACGCTGAAGCTGTGAACGCAGAGTTTCATCATGACTTCACCTGCAGCGAGGCGCGTTCTATCTTAGCCAATACACCCGGTATTATAGTGCAGGATGATCCGAAGAACAATGTTTACCCAATGCCGGTGAACGCTCAAGGCCGTGATGAGGTCTTTGTTGGCCGGATTCGCAGAGATGAATCACAGCCAAACACACTAAACCTGTGGATTGTTGCCGATAATCTTCGCAAGGGCGCGGCAACCAATGCCGTTCAAATTGCTGAGTTTATGCTGGAGAAGAGTTTGGTATACTGACTAGAATTATAATGGAGGTTTTGTAAGCCGGGTTTATGTTCCGGCTTTTATTTTTTCAGCTATGTGCTTTGCCGCAGTCCACGCTGTGGTCCAGGCCGATTGAAAATTAAAGCCCCCGGTTTCACCATCAATGTTCAGCACTTCGCCTGCGAAATGCAGATTGGGGATTAGTCTGCTCTCCATTGTTTCTAAATTAATTTCATTCAGATCAACCCCTCCACAGGTTACAAACTCTTCTTTGAAGGTTGTTTTGCCACGCATCTGAAACGGACATCGGATCAATAGTTCAATTAATTTATTGAGGTTTCGTTTGCTGAGTTCTCCCCAAATCTTCTCGTTTTCGATCTCAGCCTCCGCGCAAAGTTTAATCCATAATCGTTGAGGAAGTTGAAACAATGGATTACCAAATACGCTGAGTTTGGGTCTTGCTTGCTTGATCAACAGAAGTTCTTCGCGAATATCTTCCTCCTTCCTGTTGCCGACCCAACTCACCAATGCAATGAACTCATAATTCACCTGGTGAAGCCACTCGGCAGCCCACGCTGAAAGCTTGATAACTGCAGGGCCGCTTAGTCCCCAGTGGGTGATTAGCACGGGGCCGTCCTGAAAAAATTTTGTCCCGGCAATGCGAACAACGCCCCGATCAACGGCTACGCCCATTAATTCTGCAAAACGCTTTGCTGAATCATTGAAAGTAAATAATGAGGGAACCAGGGGAGTAATGGTGTGACCTGTTTCTTCTATCCAACTATAGGCACTTCGCTGGGGATGTCCGCCCATCGCGACTAACACATTCTTAACGCTTAGTACACGACCAAGGTTGGTGCTTATTTTTAAACCTTCGTTTACCCTTTCAATTTTAGTAACGGCCTCATTTAGTTTAATCTCAATGTTATAACGCTTTGCTTGCTCCAAAAAACAATCGATAATGGTTTGCGAAGAATTGGTTGAAGGAAACATGCGGCCATCCGCCTCTACGTTTATTGTAATACCCCTGCTCTCAAACCAGTTCACAACATCTTTAGCCTGAAATTTTTGAAAAAGTGCCCGCAGTACTTTTTCGCCTCTTGGATAGTGTTGTGCCAATGCTTTTGCATTGAATTCGTGATGCGTAACATTACAGCGACCTCCACCAGAAACCTTTACTTTCGAGAGCAGTTTTCCGGATTTTTCAAGGATCGTAATTTTTAAGCCCGGAAATCGCTCCGCAGCTTGAATCGCCCCAAAGAAACCGGCCGCACCGCCACCCACTACGAGTAAATCATACATAATTGTGCAAAATACAAATCATAGGATTTAGCTATCAGATACTTGCTAACTTTCCGGCAGGTTTTTATTCATCAACCTTTTTCTGCTCATGAGTTCCGGAAATTTACCAGGCCTGATAACTTCTGAACCTATTCAGCGTTTTATTGGCGAGCATGAGAAAGACGATGAGCGAAAATTAGTTCTTGCCCGCAAATCGGTGATGGGTGTGCCTGCGTCCGTTATTGCGGAACAAATACAAGGAAGAAGAAAGGCCCGGGAAAAACTTCTAACGTGGTATCAAACCGCTGGAATAGTTTATCCGCCAGCTATTAGCATGGAGCAATGTTCTTCTGAATACACAGCACGTTACAAAACAATTATCCTTCAAAAGGCGCTTGGCAATAGTCTTGCTTCCTGTGCCGATCTTACCGGTGGCTATGGCGTTGACACTTTTTTCTTTAGCAGGATTTGTAACCGTGTTCACTATGTGGAGTCCGATCCGAATCTGGTGACGCTTGCTAAGCATAATCATGAAAAACTTGGTTCAAAAAATATTTCTCACCACACCGCATTGGCCGAAATTTTTCTTGAGAGCTCTGTCGATAGATTTGATTTTATCTACATAGATCCTTCCAGACGAAATAAATCAAACAAAAAGGTTTTTACGTTTTCTGACTGCGAGCCCAATGTGACGTTGCTTATTGAAAAGTTGTTTGACAAAACTGATTGTCTGCTTATTAAAGCATCTCCGCTTATTGATCTGCTCCAGGGCCAACATAATCTTCGGCACGTGCAGGACATCTATGTTGTGTCTTTGAATAATGAATGTAAAGAGGTTTTGTTTTTATGTTCTGCTGAAACTATAAGTGAGCCAAGCATTCACACAGTTAATATACTGGAAAACACAAGCGATGTATTCTCCTTCACAAGAGCCGAAGAAAAAAATGCTGAGGCCCCATTGTCTGAACCTTCAATCTATATCTATGAGCCAAATGCCTCCATTCTTAAGGCAGGCGCCTTCAAATTGGTAGCAACACGGTTTGGTTTGAGTAAACTTCATAGAAACACCCACCTTTACACGAGCCCGGTATTAATACAGAATTTTCCGGGAAGGATCTTTAAAATCATTGCAATTGTAAAACCTGAACCCGTGCAGGTAAAAGCAATTTGCGTTGATGGTAAGGCTAACGTTATTACCCGGAACTATCCGCTCGCAGCAGCAGAACTTAAGAAAAAACTAAAATTAAAAGACGGTGGGGATAAATTCCTGATTGGATTTACAGCCAAAGAGAATAAGTACACCGTTGTGGCAGATCGGGTGAAATAATGAAGCCCCTATTCAAGAAAAAGCAGCAAAAGGTAAATCACGTAACTGATCAGGGTTAGACTTCCGTATAGCCTAATGACTTTTCTGCGATTCTGTACATCTTCCCACCACAGAAGTAGCCAGGGCTTAAACAAACCGGCCACCATGAATAACAGTCCGGTCAAACTCAGTAGCAATAAAAAGAGTCGAACATTGTCCATTTACTAAAAGTAAGAAAATTAACATCGCTTTTTTGAAGGAAAGGGTCTTCAACAGTACATTTGCGCCTCGCTTTAAGAGGCACGATTTGAAGGCGAATGAATTTTTGGATCTGTACTGCGCGGATGGTCTGGTAAAAACCGTAGCCGCAGGAATAGCTGCGCCCAATCACCAACACCTTCGAATTAAGGGATTATCCGGCAGCCTGGATGCTGTATTGGTATCCTCATCTTTTACCCTTCACCCACAGAATTATCTCGTTGTTTTACAGGACCGGGAGGAGGCTGCCTATTTCCAAAACGACCTTCAAAATTTGTTGGGCTGTGAAATCCTGTTGTTTCCCATGTCATACAAACGTCCGTACGAGTTTGATGAGACGGAGAATGCTAATATTTTAATGCGAACCGAAGTGCTCAATGCACTGGCAGCCAAAACCACCCCGCAACTTATTGTTACCTATCCGGAGGCACTGTCAGAGAAGGTGATCAGCAAACGATCGCTTACATCGAACACATTCTCCATAAATGCCGGTGAGCAACTCAATATTTCCTTTTTGGAAGAATTCATGCACAGCTACGATTTTGAAAAAACAGATTTTGTGTATGAGGCCGGACAGTTTGCAGTTAGGGGTGGAATTATCGACATCTTTTCTTTCGCCCATGAACTTCCCTACCGGATTGAACTTTTTGGCGATGAAGTGGACAGCATTCGATCCTTTGATCCCGGATCACAACTTTCCGTTGAAACCGTTACATCCATAAATATCATCCCCGATGTTCAAACCCGACTAATGCACGAAGAGCGGCAATCGCTTTTTGAATTTGTGTCTCCGGAAACCCGGATATGGTTTAAGGACGTTCAGTTAACAGCTGATGTTATTCAGAAGTCGTTCGAAAAGGTGAGTGAGTCCTTTAATCGGATTGTTAACTCGAGTAACACGCAGGTGGTATTAAGTCCCGAAAAACTTTTTGATGATCGAGTTACTTTTCTGCAATTAACTTCGAATTTCACACAAATTGAATTTGGTAATCGATTCTTGCTCAGTAATCCTATAACATATGAATGGCCTTCAGCTGCACAGCCATCATTTAATAAAGATTTTGAGCTGCTCGCCAACAACCTTGTTGAATATCAAACGCAAGGTTATATCAATTTAATTGCAGCTGATGTTCCAAAACAAATCGACCGCCTGCGCGGAATTTTTGAAGAGATTCATCCTGAGCTACATTTTACAGGATTAGAGTTTTCACTTCGGCAGGGCTTTGTTGATCAAACATTAAAAGTTCTTTGTTACACCGATCACCAGATCTTTGAACGCTTCCACCGCTACCGGGCGCGCGAAAAATTTTCGCGCTCTAAAGCACTTACGCTTCGTGAATTACAAACCCTGCAGCCCGGTGATTTTGTTACACACATTGATTATGGAATAGGAAAATTTGCCGGACTCGAAAAAAAAGAAGTTAATGGACATGAACAAGAGGCCATTCGCCTGGTCTATCGTGATGATGATATGTTATATGTAAGCATACATGCCCTTCACAAAATATCGAAGTACTCAGGTAAGGATGGCGCACCACCAAGTATCAGCAAGCTCGGATCCCAGGAGTGGGAAACGAAGAAATCGAAAGCTAAAAAGCGCGTAAAAGACATTGCCAAAGAGCTTATTGAATTATACTCGAAGCGTAAAGGCGCACCGGGCTATGCCTTTTCGCCCGATAGTTACTTGCAGGCTGAGCTCGAGTCCTCTTTTCTTTATGACGACACCCCTGATCAGGCAAAAGCAACTGAAGATGTAAAACATGATATGGAACAGCCTCATCCCATGGACCGGTTGGTTTGTGGTGATGTTGGTTTTGGAAAAACTGAAGTGGCCGTACGTGCCGCGTTTAAAACAGCCACCGAAGGAAAGCAGGTTGCTGTGTTGGTGCCCACCACCATTTTAGCTATGCAACATTTCCGGACCTTTAAAGAGAGACTTGGTAACTTTCCCGTTGTTATTGAATACATCTCCAGGTTCCGGTCAGATAAGGAAATTAAAAAAATTGTTAAACAGGTTGCCGAAGGAACAGTAGATATTCTGATTGGCACGCACCGCATTGTTAGCAAAGATGTGCTCTTCAAGAATCTTGGCTTGTTGATCGTTGATGAAGAGCAAAAGTTTGGCGTTAAGGTGAAAGACCGTTTAAAAGAGATCAAACATAATGTAGATGTGCTCACCCTTACCGCCACACCTATTCCCCGTACTCTTCATTTTTCACTAATGGGTGCGCGCGATTTGAGCATTATTGCAACTCCTCCTCCCAACCGTCAACCCGTAACTACAGAGTTGCATGCCTTTAATGAAACCATAATTCGTGATGCGGTAAGCTTTGAGTTGCGAAGGGGTGGTCAGGTATTTTTTGTACACAACCGCGTAAATGACATTGAAGAGGTTGCTAACATCATTTATAAATTAGTACCCGATGCCCGTATCGGAATTGCTCATGGCCAAATGGATGGGGACAAGCTGGAGAAGGCAATGGTTAAGTTTATTGATAGAGAGTATGATGTGCTGGTGTCCACCAACATCATTGAATCTGGTCTAGACATCCCGAATGCAAACACTATCATAATTAATCAGGCACACATGTTTGGCTTATCCGATCTTCACCAAATGCGTGGTCGGGTGGGTAGGTCAAACAAAAAAGCATTTTGCTATTTATTAACCCCTCCGGCTTCGTTACTTACCGCTGATTCACGCAAGCGCCTTGCATCACTTGAAGAATTTTCTGATTTAGGGGATGGGTTTAAAGTGGCCATGCGTGATCTGGATATTCGTGGTGCCGGAAATTTGTTGGGCGCAGAACAAAGCGGCTACATTAATGATCTGGGGTTTGAGACGTATCATAAAATACTGGATGATGCCATCCAGGAATTGAAGGAAACGGATTTCAAAGAGTTGTTTGCCGGAGAGTTGGCCGAAAAAGCAAAACTCATTGTACAGGATTGTATTATTGAAACTGACCTTGAGATACTCATTCCGGAAACCTATGTAAACAATACCAGTGAACGCCTCCAATTATATGCACGTCTCGATAACATTAAGAATGAAGAGCAACTGGAGAAATTTGCTATTGAGCTACGCGATCGTTTCGGAGATTTGCCAGACGCTGTAGAGGAACTCGTGAATACTGTTCGTTTACGTTGGTTGGGTGAAAAAGTGGGTTTTGAAAAGTTAACCCTGAAGGGAGGTAAGCTCCGGGGGTATTTTGTTTCCAATAAAGAAGAGTACTTTGATTCGGCAATGTTCAGCCGGGTATTGAATTTTGTTCAGTCCCATTCGCGATCGTGCAAGCTTCGTGAGCAAACCGGCAAACCATTGTTGATTGTTGAACCAGTAGAACACGTAGATACAGCCATTGAATTATTTCATCACATAATGGGCCTAGAGTATAAATCGGATAAGGAAATTCTTTCCAGATAGGGCTCAAGACCCCGCATACTTTCAAACGCGTTTATCAGCAGCACCTTTTGATACTTAGTGGAATAGTATACCTCTACATAGAATTCACCCGTATGGTATAAAAACACCTTGCAGTCCGCCAGCTGGCGGAACGTAAGATATTGACCATCGTACGTAACAACATCACATTTTTTTTCAAACGGTAAAAACCTGAATTCCTGAATCGATAGCATGTTTTTGGTCTATATTACAAACACAGTCAAAAATTCATGCCATTTACCAAACCTTTATTTTTTGCTTTTCAACCTTACTTTTTGACTGTTCATCGAGGCTGGGCTTCCTGTTTTGGGATGGGGTTATCTCAAAAACAATATGCGTGGCGAATAGACGTTTTTACTCACCGAATACCAATTGGATTAATGATTTATGAATAAAATAGTTTCTGCTTGGAAAACATGCGTTTATGTCCATATATTAGCAGTTGCTTTAAAATCAACGTTACAATGAACAACTATCTTAAGGCTCTTCTATTTTTAGCCATCAGTTCTGTAGTACTTTCTGCTTGTTCCCTCTTTGGCAGGGGCGGAGGAAAGCCCACCGCCCAAAACCCGGGACAGGTTAGTACCGCTACCGGGCTAGGCTTTAACAACGATGATGAGGGCGGATTTATGGTTAATGCCTATGAAGGCCAGCCTGATGCTCCAAACATGGTATTTATTGAAGGGGGTAGAACCGTAATGGGCTCATTTGAAGAGGATGTTATGTCTTTCCGCGACAATATCGAAAGAACGGTTTCGGTTGCTTCCTTTTATATGGATGAAACAGAAATTGCCAACATTCACTGGTTGGAGTACCTTCACTATCTGGCCCGTGATTCCTCTCAAGAGGTTTATCAGGCCTCCCTTCCAGACACTACTGTTTGGGTTGGAAAATTAGCTTTTAATGACCCCTATGTAGATCATTATTTACGCTATCCTGGCTTTCGCTACTTCCCGGTAGTTGGAATCAGTTGGACTCAAGCTTCTAATTACACGGTATGGAGAACACGCGCTGTAAATATTCAATTAGCTGAAGATGCAGGCGCTGAATACGCGGAAACCGATGGCCGTATTCCTCTGGAATCGGGTATTGTAATTCCGGCTTACCGTTTGCCTACCGAAGCCGAGTGGGAATATGCTGCTCAGGCCATGATTGGTACCCAGTGGCTGGAGGAAATGCAGACCCACCAACGGGTTTATCCTTGGGATGGCCATGCCCTTCGTAATCCTTATGGAAAGCAAATGGGCTTTATGTTGGCCAATTTTAAGCGTGGACGCGGTGATTATGCTGGTATTGCTGGTCGTTTAAATGACGGAGCGCTTATCACATCCTATATCTATGAATTCCCTCCTAACGATTTCGGTTTATATAACATGGCTGGTAATGTGAGTGAGTGGGTACAGGATGTTTATCGTCCGCTTTCTTTTCAGGATGTTGATGATCTTAACCCCATGAGACGCGATGGATTTCTGGATGATGCCGGAGGATATAATAACAGAATTATTAAAGATCCAACATCTGGTGAGTGGACAGAAAGAAATCCTGAAAGCTTTACATCATTAATTACAGATAAGGCCCGGGTTTACAAAGGTGGTAGCTGGAAGGATGTTGCATATTGGATGTCACCTGGTACACGCAGATACCTTGATCAGGATAGCGCGACAGCAACTATTGGTTTCCGTTGTGCCATGATCAGGGCGGGATCAAATTATTAGTAATACACTGTCCTAATACAAAAAAGCCCTCCTGATCAGGAGGGCTTTTTTTATTCTGCTGCATAAGCCATGCTGCCTATAGTTACTTCCTGACAGCCCGAATTGATCAACGCCAAGGCGCAAGCCTCAACCGTTGCACCGGTAGTAATCACATCGTCCACCAACAAAATTCTTTTTCCTGTAACAGCTTCTTTATCCTGTACCGTGAAGACTTCATTCACGTTCTCCCACCGCCTTAATTTTGATTTTTTGGTTTGTGTGTCCGTCATGATGAGTCGGTGTAACACTCCTGATGTCCAGGGTACTTGAAGTGTTTCTGAAAGCCCCTTGGCAAATTCTTCACTTTGATTATATCCCCTGCGCTTATGCTTCAGCGGGTGAAGCGGAACAGGTAAAATCATATCAAAATAGCTTGAAAAGCCACTTTTATAGAGTTCCTCACCGTAAACCCTGCCTATAACCTGGCCAATTTCACGATGGTTGTTGTACTTAAACTCATGCATGAGTTGTTGTACACTTCCACCCTTTTTGAACAGCAAAAAAGCAAAGGCTGTCTCAATAGGTATTCTGCCATACAGCCTTTTGTATAGTGGGTTCTCCTTGTAGAAATGATAGCCGGTTCGTGGTAGATTATGAATGCACCTTGTGCATAGTATTTCTTCGCCCTTTACCAGTCCGTCAGTGCAAGCAAAGCAATACCTTGGGTAAACAAGGCTTACAAGGTCAAAAAATATTTCCGATACAGTCGATGACAAGGAGTAGTATATTTACAGTTCTGTGTAAATCCTTTTGCGGATTTATCGCTATTGAAAATACGAAAAGTAAATTGTTACCCATGGGATTAGTTCAGGATTTTAACAGCTACCGGAGCAAAATGAATGAAAAAATAATGGCCTCCGACAGTTTGATCATCAAACGAATATTCAATTTAGACACCAATGCCTATGCCGAAGGCCATCTAGACCTAAGAAGCAAGGAGCTTATTGGGCTTACGTGTTCCCTGGTGCTGCGCTGCGATGATTGTGTGAAGTACCATTTGGGAAAATGCAAAGAGGTTGGCCTTACAACCAATGAAGTCAATGAAGCTATGGGAGTGGCTACGCTGGTTGGGGGTACCATAGTAATCCCTCATTTAAGAAGAGCTTTTGAATACTGGGAAGAATTGAATCATGTTTAAACGTGATCTTGAAATAGAGAGAAGCTGGCATGTATTGCTGAAGCATATTGAGGGATCACTCGGGAAAAAACCTAAAGACCTAAACGGAGTTCTTTTCCTGATTGGGGTTCATGAGCTCGGGCAGGGGTATCGGTTATTTTCAAAGGAGGAAAAACAGGATTTGCTGCACATCGCTATCTGCAAAGTGCTTAGCCTGGCAGGCTTCTATGAGCTTGACGGGCTTGATCAGGAAGGGTGGCCCCATTGGAAAATGGTTAAAAAGCTGCCCCACTTTGATTTGCTGGAGCAGGAGAAGCTATTAAAAATGCACGTACTCGAATATTTCGAAACCGAGCACAACTGGAAATTACGACCGGAGGCAACTTAAGCCTTCACACTTTGGCATTGTTTGCTTCAGCATAAGCCATTATCTTTATCAATTACGCAAACTTTAGGGTTAGCTGATCCGTTTTCATTTGTATAAAATAGTGGGTAATGGGAAGTGGTCTTGAAAAAGTTAAAGAGAATATCAGTTCTTTCAGGCGCAGGTATTATATCAACCTGCTTGTCAGGGGCGCGCTGCTTACCCTTACGGTTCTAATCTTTTATTTTCTTTTCGCCACCCTGATTGAGCATGCCTTATGGCTATCACCTTGGGGAAGATTTTTACTTTTGTTTTCCTTTTTCGCAACTACACTATACTGTCTTTACCGGTTTTTGAAAGTGCCCATTCTATTTTGGATTAGAAAAAAAGGAATGGGGGAAGAAGAAAGCGCTCGCCTGATCGGTAATTATTTTCCACAAATTCAGGACCGCTTGGTCAACCTGATTCAGCTAAATAGTGTAAAACAAAACTCTTCTCTTGCGATCGCCAGTGTTCAGCAAAAATCCAGTGTCTTTGAACTGATTCACTTTGATTCAGCTATCGATCTTGGGCAAAATAAAAAATACCTGAAGTTTCTGGCCTTGCCGGTTGGTGTTATTCTTCTGATGGTGCTTTTCAATATAAACATGCTTACTCAAAGCACCCATCGGATTGTTAATTTCAATCAACAATTTACCCCACAGGCACCTTTCAATTTCACAATTCAAACCGATGGGCTTACTGGTTTTTTCAATGAGGACTTTACGCTTACTGTTTTATTAGATGGCGGTGCTATTCCAGATGCTTGTTTTATTGTTCTGAAATCGCAGCGTTTAAAAATGGAGTCACTTGGCGGGGGGGCCTTTCAATACACTTTTGAAAAACTTCAGGAACCAAAGACAATTCAATTTGAAGCAGCCGGATTCTATTCATCTCCTGTTGAATTAACGTTAGCGAACCGCCCTGAACTTTCTCAGTTAAAACTCCAATTAGAATATCCCAGCTATCTGCAACGAAAAAATGATCAGCTTGTTAATGCTGGCAACCTGGAGGTGCCGGAAGGAACAGTTGCTACCTGGCAAATCCAAACAGCTAATACGCTAAATGCGTCCATACTATTTTCTTCAGGCGCCCAACCTGATAATATGCAAATATCTGATAACCAGACGTTTACTTACAAAAAAGGGCTTAACAACCCCGACCAGTATGAGGTAGTTCTGGAAAACGAACACAGTAGAAATAAAGAGAAAATCAGCTACCGTATTGATGTTATTAAAGATCAGCACCCACGGCTAATGGTTACTAATTTTCGCGATTCAATTCTTTATCAGCGAATTGTTCTTGGAGGAGTTGTTACTGATGATTACGGACTTACCAGGCTAATGCTTCAGTTCCACGTGAAAAATGCAAGTCAGCAAAAAGTTTTACAACGGTCGGTTGACATTCCCATTGGAGTTAACCAAAATCAGCAAAGTTTTTTTTATAACTGGAGACTGGATTCTTTGAAGCTTAAAACTGGCGAATACCTCGAATATTTTTTACAAGTATGGGATAACGATGGGGTAAACGGACATAAGTCTACACGTTCATCAGTATACACATTCTTTGTTCCCGATAAAGATCAGTTAATAACAGAGATCTCCAAATCACAATCGCAAACGGAGCAAAAAATTGAGCAGAGTTTCTCAAAGGCTCAGGATTTTCAAAAACAAATTGAGGACGCACAGCAAAAGTTAAAAGGAAAACAATCGCTCGACTGGCAGGATAAAAAGAAGTTGGAGGATCTTCTAGAGCAAAAGAAAAATCTTGAAAAGATGCTCAATGAATTAAACGATCAAAACAAGTTACTGGAACAAAAGAAAGATGCCTTTACCGAACAGGATGAACGAATCCGCGAAAAGGCAGCACAGATCCAAAAGCTAATGGATGAGCTGCTGGATGAAGAGACACGGAAACTACTTCAAGAATTGGAAAAGCTGCTGAAGGAAAATGCCGATGTGAACCAACTTCAACGGTTGATGGATAAGCTTAGCAATAATTCCAAAAATCTTGAAAAGGAGTTGGAGCGCACGCTGGAGCTTTTCAAACAAATGCAATTTGAATACAAAATTGACCAGGCCATTAAAGACCTGAAACAAAACGAGGAGGACCAAAAGGCGCTGCTGGAAAAGACGGAGGCCCTGGAAAAGGAACAGGAAAAAACCAGCAAGGGTAAGAGTTCCGATAAGACTGGCGAAAATCAAAACAGCGAGAAATCCAAAACACTAAGTGAAGAACAGGAACAGCTCTCGGAAGACTTCAAAAAGACCGAAGAAAAACTCCAGGAGCTCCGCGAATTGGGTGAGGAGTTGAATAACTCAGACGAAATACCCGATGAGGACCAAAGCAAATCTGTAGAAGACGCTCAGCAAAATAGCCAGGAGAATCTTGAAATGGGCAAACCGTCACAGTCTAAAGGTGGGCAACAAAAGGCAATCAAGAAAATGCAGGAAATGCAACAGCAAATGGAGAGTATGCAAAGCTCCATGAGCATGGAAATGGATATGCAGAACCTTGAAACGCTCCGCCAAATTATCCACGGACTAATAAAGCTTTCTTTTGATCAGGAGGGCCTGATAAAACAATTCGCAGAGTTACAACAAAATGATCCTCGTTTTAATAAACTGGCCCAGCAACAATTAAAACTCAAAGACGATGTTAAAGTTCTGGAAGACAGCTTATTAGCACTCGGAAAGCGTGATCCCATGATGGGCACTTTCATAACCCGCGAGGTTACTGAATTGAATGACCGATTAGATAAATCCATCGAAGCCTACCGGGAAAGAAGACGCCCTCAAATCTCAACAGAGATGCAGTTCAGCATGACCTCCATTAATAACCTTGCGTTAATGCTTGACAGTCATTTTGATATGATGATGAACATGATGGCAAACGCAAAGGGTTCCGGCAAAAAAGGAAAGCAAAAAGGAAATCAACCGAATTTAAGCCAAATGCAGCAGCAGCTTAATGACAAGATTGAGCAATTAAAAAATAGCGGAAAGGGCGGAAGAGAACTCTCAGAAGAGCTTGCCGAAATGGCTGCTGAGCAAGAGCGGATACGAAGGGCACTTCAGGAAATGGAAAACAAAATGCAGGAACAAGGAGTTCAATCACCGGGTGGTGACTTAACCGAAAAGATGGAAGAAACTGAAGTTGATCTTGTTAATAAACAACTTACAGATCAACTTATTCAGCGTCAGCGTGATATACTTACGCGACTTCTGGAAACAGAGAAATCACTTCGCGAGCAAGACATGGACGAAGAACGTAAGGGAGAGTCTGCTAAGGATTATGATAAAGAAGTTCCCCAGGCAATCGAGGAGTATTTACGATTAAAGGAAAAAGAAGTAGAATTGTTGAAAACTCTACCCCCTAAATTATACCCATTTTACAAAAAAGAAGTTAACGATTATTTTAAGCGCTTGCGTGAAAACTAACCACAAAAAGTAAAAATGGATACCATCAGCATTCAGATTCCTTCTATTATAGATAATATCAGAATGATTGAAAGCTTCATTGATAACGCAAAAGAACGCTTTCATCTTGATGAAGATATTTATGGTAATATAATGATTGCCGTTACTGAGGCTGTTAACAATGCCATTAAGCATGGCAACACAAGCAACGCTAAAAAAAACGTGAGTTTACGTCTCTTGCTTAATGAAAACCTATTGAAGTTCATTGTCCAGGATGAGGGTTCTGGATTCGATTATCACCATTTACCCGATCCAACTTCACCTGAAAATCTTGATAAACCCGGCGGACGCGGAATATTTCTGATGAAGCATCTGTCAGATGAGGTTGAATTTAAAGAAGGCGGTAAGATCGTTGAGCTAAGTTTCTATATGAATTCCTAAATGAGTTCTGTCAATTACTTTAGTGAAAAGGTAAATTTTCAGCTTCAGGGTTCACGAAAAACATCAAATTGGGTAAAGAGGGCCATATCGAAAGAGGGTAAGGAATTGAGCTGCCTAACTATTATCTTTTGTTCAGATCGCTACTTAAGCCAAATAAATGAGCGGTTTTTAAAGCATAAAACACTTACTGATATCATCACTTTCGATTATTCGGAAGAAACCAACTTAATTGAGGGGGACATATTTATCAGTGTTCCCAGGGTAAGGGAGAATGCAAAAAAATATAAGCAAGACTTCGATCTTGAACTGCACAGAGTAATTATCCACGGGGTGCTCCACCTTTTAGGGTATGGTGACAAGACCGCGAGCCAAAAATCTAAAATGCGCGAAAAAGAGGACGCTTACTTATCTTTGCGTACTTAAGATTAAGTTCCACGTGAAACCTCAATGTTGATAATCTTTGTGGAAATGTGGAATACTTTCAAGAACTCAATTGATTTAATCGTTTCACGTGGAACAAATATATGTTTCAGCAATATGACGTAGTTGTGGTGGGGGCGGGGCATGCTGGTTGCGAGGCGGCTGCTGCTGCCGCAAATATGGGCTCAAGTGTACTTCTTGTCACCATGAATATGGGCACAATTGCTCAAATGTCATGTAATCCTGCTATGGGTGGCGTTGCAAAGGGGCAAATAGTCCGTGAAATCGATGCCCTCGGGGGTCAGTCCGGTATTATATCGGATAAATCAATGATTCAATTTAGAATGCTGAATCTATCAAAGGGGCCAGCTATGTGGAGTCCTCGCTCCCAAAATGATAGAATGCGATTTTCTGAAGAATGGCGATTAGCGCTTGAAAAGATAAAAAACATAGATTTCTGGCAAGAAATGGTCAGAGAGGTTATTGTAAAAGGAGGAAGAGTAATTGGTGTTAAAACTGCCCTTGGTATTGAGATTAAAGCTAAATCAGTTATTCTAACGAATGGAACCTTTCTTAATGGCAAAATTCATATTGGCGAAAAGCACTTTGGTGGAGGCAGAACCGGTGAAAAATCAGCCACCGGATTAACAGAGCATTTGGTTTCATTAGGTTTTGAGTCCGGAAGAATGAAAACAGGAACTCCCCCGCGCGTTGATGGCCGTTCCCTCGATTACTCGAAAATGGAAGAACAAAAGGGTGATGATAACCCAGGTAAGTTCTCCTTTGGTGCTACGAAGCCATTATCAAAGCAAGTAAGCTGTTGGATTACTTATACCAATGAGGAGGTCCATGATTTACTCAAACTTGGATTCGAACGCTCACCGATGTTTAGTGGAAGGATCAAGGGTCTTGGTCCGAGATACTGCCCATCCATAGAAGATAAAATTAACCGCTTCTCGGAACGGGAAAGACACCAGATATTTGTTGAACCCGAAGGCTGGGAAACCGTGGAGATTTACGTTAATGGTTTCTCCACTTCTCTCCCGGAAGAGATTCAGCAACAAGCACTTACAAAAATAAAAGGCTTCGAGAACGCCAAAATGTTCCGCCCGGGTTATGCAATTGAATACGACTTCTTTCCACCAACTCAGCTAAAACAGACTTTAGAAACACAACTCATTGATAATCTATACTTTGCCGGTCAAATAAACGGAACAACAGGATACGAAGAAGCTGCTTGTCAGGGCCTGATGGCTGGAATTAATGCCCACAACAAAGCACATGAAAAAGAGCCGTTTATACTGAAGCGCTCTGAAGCTTATATTGGCGTACTAATTGATGACCTGGTGAACAAGGGTACACAAGAACCCTATAGAATGTTCACTTCAAGGGCTGAATACAGGGTTCTGCTCCGGCAAGACAATGCCGATATCCGTCTGACTGAACGTGGGCATAGTATAGGATTGGCTTCTGATCAACGTTTAGACAACGTACTGGACAAGAAAAATGGAATTACTGCCCTAACAGAGTTTCTTAAAAAGGAAAAGGTGTATCCCCACCAAGTCAATGAAGGCCTAGAGTCTATTAATACAGCAACTATTCGTGAAAAAATTTCCTTGGCCGGTCTGCTTAAGAGACCCGAAATAAATATCAACACAATTAAAAGACTAAATCCTGAACTGGAAAATTCAATTAACAAGTTCAGCAAAGAAGTTCAGGAGCATGCTGAAATTGAAATAAAATACGAAACTTATATTGAACGTGAACAAAAGCTGGCTGATAAAATCGGAAGCCTTGAGAACTACAGAATCTTAACTGACTTTGATTATGATCGCGTAAAAGCATTGTCGGCCGAGGGGCGTGAAAAATTAAAGAAAATTAAACCTGAAACAATCGGCCAGGCTACACGAATAAGTGGTGTTTCTCCTGCTGATATTTCAATCCTCACTGTTTACATGGGTAAATGATGATTTCAATTGATCGGTGCCCGGTTTGCTTCCATTCTGAATTTCATCCCCATTATACCTGCGAGGACACAACCGTTTCACATGAAACATTTTCAATTAAGATCTGTATGAATTGTTCTCTGGGTATTACCTCACCAAGGCCAGAGCAAGAAAGATTGCCAAGTTATTATCAATCAGAAGAATATGTTTCTCATTCCAGAAGTGCTACCGGTATAATAGGTAGGGTTTATCTGCTAGCAAGAAAATTCACCTTACTGTGGAAGAAGAGTCTTCTCAAAAAATTTTACAAAGAAGGTTCTTTACTCGACTACGGTTGTGGAACCGGAGAATTTCTTCATACCATGCAAACAGCCGGATGGAGTATACAAGGACTTGAACCCTCCGATGTTGCCAGGAAAAAAGCTACTGAACTTACAGGGCAACCCATTGAAACCAATCTTGCCACGTTCAAACCAGAGTCATTTGACGTCATAACCTTATGGCATGTGCTTGAACACGTTCCGGAATTGAATGATACACTGAACGCGCTAAGGAGGCTTATTAAAAAAAAGGGCACAATTTTTATTGCAGTTCCTAACTATTTATCTGCTGACTCAACATTTTATAAGGAATATTGGGCAGGTTACGATCCACCAAGACACCTATGGCACTTTACGAAAGAAAGTATGACTCATTTGCTTGAAAAATCTGGATATAAAGTAGAAGCCATCAGGCCAATGAAATTGGATGCTTTTTATATTAGTATGTTGAGCGAAAAAAATCAAGGCAAAAACACAATTACTGGCTTTACAAATGCTTTAATAAGAGGAGCGATCTCTAATTACAAAGGCAAAAGCACAATGAATTATTCAAGCCATATATACATCGCGCATCCACAATGAAGAAACAAGGCTGTTATATTATTCCTTTGCTTTTGCTTTTTCTTACGCAATGTGCCAAACAAACACAGCCTACAGGTGGAGAAAAAGATGAAACGCCTCCAAAACTACTACGATCTAATCCTTCTGACAGACAAACGAATTTCAACAACAACGAAATCGAATTGGTTTTTGATGAATTGATTCAGGTAAACTCTCCGCGGGAACAACTAATCATCACGCCCTCAATTGGTAAAGAGTTTGAGGCTGAAGCGCGCAAGAATAAAGTTGTGCTGAAACTAAATTCTGATCTTAAAGAAAATACAACCTATACCATTTCATTTCGTGAATCTATTCAAGATCTCACTGAAAGAAATCCAGCAGAAAATTTAAAATTAGCGTTCAGTACCGGTGATTTAATAGATTCTCTGTCCATAAAAGGAAGAGTGTATAATTTACTTGAAGACAAAGCACTTAATAATTATACGGTTGCGGCCGTTCCATACTCCGATACAACAACCATATTTAAACACGAAGCCCAATGGATAACCTTTACCGATAAGAAAGGTGAGTACAGCCTTGATAATCTTAAAGAAGGCACATATATAGTGTATACATTCGATGATGTTAACAAAAACCTGATCGTTGACAGCAAGTCAGAATCATATGGATTCATAGGCGACTCAGTGGTGCTTACATCAAATCTAACAACTAATATACCTGTTGTTCGTCTTGATGCACGACCGCTCAAATTAATATCCGCCAAGCCGATCGGTGCATACTTTAACGTGCGGGCAACAAAAGGAATAAAAGAATACACACTTGCTAATAAAACAAACGAGTATCCTGTTTATTCAAAATTTGACGATGTCACTACTATCAAAGTCTACAACACTATACCTGACGCAGATAGCATTTTGGTACACTTGACTGCAATGGATAGTATTGACAATACCATTGATACACTGCTTTACATTAAATTCGATACCCGCTCCAAAAATCTTGATAAATTTTCAGTAAAACTTGAATATCTTGACTTTCACAAAAACAAATCTCTCCTTAAAGGAGAAATAAATTTCTCAAAACCGATCAATAAAATAATATACGACAGCATCTATATAAAGCTGGATTCGGTAAACAATATCACATTCAGTGAAGCAGATTTTAAACTAACGAAAAGAAATACTCAGCTAATTCTTGAAAAATCGTTACCCAAAGAAATGGATTTCACGCAAGCCCCCTCAGCAAAAACCAAGTCAATGAGCGAGCGCGTAGCACCCATGTCGCCAAAAACTGATGAAAATAAGGTAGATAAAACTATCATACCATATAACACGCTTATCATTCCCAAAGGCACATTCCGCTCGGTTGAAAATGACTCCTCCACGGCTACTCAGTCAGCCATAAAAATCATTACCCCGGAAAACTCAGGTGTACTGTTAGTAACGGTGGAAATAGCTGATAACGTAATAATTGAAGTGTTGGACAAAAGCTTCAACATAATTCAACGCTCTACTTCCAAAAACGCAAGATTTGAGAATTTACCCCCTACAGACTACCAGCTTCGCATCATTGTTGATAAAAACAGCAATGGCCTATGGGATCCTGGTAACTATTTTCTCAAGGTCGAGCCTGAACCTGTAACATTCTATAAGAACGAAAAAGGTTTATCTATAATCAACTTAAAGGCAAACTGGGAGGTGGGTCCGTTGTTGATAAATCAAGAACAATTTGTGGATAATTAACAAATGATAAGCCCAAAACCACTCTTCTTTGACTATCTGCAAATGACCTGTATAATTTGTGCACAACACTCATACAAACCAAATCCTTAAACAAAGCGTTTAATCAACATTGCAAGGATAAACGCCAGACAGCTTTGTTGATAACCTATTTAAACCGTTGATGATAAACCTATTACAATCAAGATTAAATTAACGTAATTTCAACACTCCCGAAGAGGTAAAAGTTGTACACATTTCAACATGACTAATAACAATAACAAAATATATAAATATATAATAATAATAAGCCTACTCTACTTGTTTGTGCATAACCCAATTAATGTACAAGCACAGAATCAGGCAGATATTCAGTTGGCCAATGAATACTTATTAAAAGGCGACAAACTAAAAGCAATTGAACTTTATCGCGATCTGGCGAAAAGTGATGCCAACATTGCTTTTATTCACAATAACTACCTCAACACACTTTTGGATTTGGGTGAGAGCGAGGAAGCTCAAAACTACATCAAGCGGGTTTTGCGCAAAGACCCTGAAAACATTCAATTTAAAGCCGATGTTGGAGTAATTTATGTTCGCACCGGTGATGTAACAAAGGCAGATAGATACTTTAGAGACCTTATTAATTCGTATAAGAGCAATGTTTCACGTTCCAAGTTACTGGCTGATTATTTGTCTGGAAAGTCGCTTTCTGAATATTCTATAATGGCATTAACAGAATGTCGTCAGACGGTAGGTAATCCCTATTTGTTTTGCCTTGAGCTCGCGATGTTATATCGTATAAAAGGTGAAAAAGAAAAAATGGTTCAGGAATACCTGAATTATGTAACTCAAAACTCCGCTAACATTCAGTACGTTAAAAATGTGATGCAGGCTTTGCTCACCAAACCTGATGAGTTGGAAAGCCTCGAGAAAATTCTCTATGAACGCGTTCAACGCTATCCCGACCTGGATGTTTACTCCGACTTGTTGATATGGGTAACCATGCAACAGAAAAATTTCTATGCATCTTTTATACAGGCCAGAGCGTATGACAGGCGATACAAAAAACTGGGAGAGCGATGCATGGAAGTGGCGCGGGTTGCCCTTGATAACGAGGACTACGATAATGCGTTCAGAAGTTATAAATACGTGGTTAAGGAATATCCAACCGGACCTTACTTTTTGCAGGCGCGCCTCGGACTGGTGAAAACACGAGAAGCGCGGGTACGTAATACTTTTCCCGTTCAGCAGGACTCGGTTAGAAACCTTATAGCCGACTATAGCGCGTTCATTCAGGAATACAGAGACAACCCGAATGCACACGAAGCACAACGAAGCGAGGCATTACTGCATGCAAATTATCTGGATGAAAAGGACAAAGCCGTTGAATTATTAAACAATCTGATTGAAAACCCGCGTGCATCGTTACAGATAAAATCAAAATCAAAGCTGGATTTAGGCGATATCTATTTATTGAAAGGAGAGACCTGGGAATCTTCATTACTCTATTCACAGGTGGAGAAATCTTTGAAAGAAAGTCCGCTGGGATATGAGGCTAAACTGAAAAACGCCAAATTATTCTACTACAAAGGAAATTTCAGGTTAGCGCAAGAGCACCTGGATATTTTGAAAGAAGCCACCACACGAGAGATAGCCAACGATGCCATGGAACTGAGCATGCGCATAAAAGAAAATATAGCTTTTGATTCCGTTGGAGATGCTCTGCAGGCTTATGCCTTGGTAGAACTTCTGTTGTACCAGAATAAAACCGATGAAGCATTAGATGCGCTTAATAATCTTCGGGAGGGTTATGTTATAATTCCGATCTATGACGCTAAAATTATGATTACGCATGATTGGGAGGCAACTCTGTTTAAAGCAAAGCTCGGGGATACAATTGAAGTAGCCGGAAGGGCTATTAAAAAACCGGTATCCAATCAAACCATTCTTGATGATGTATACTGGCTGGAGGCAAACATCCGGATGCAGCGTGGCGAGTTTGAAAAATCGTTAGGGTTGCTGCAAAAAATATTGCACGAATTCCCAGATGATATTTTTGCAGACGATGCCTACTTTTTACAAGGTGATATTTATGAGCGGCAACTTGCCAATACCGATAAGGCCATGGAAATCTACCGCGAGTTTCTAAACAAATATCCGGGAAGTGTTTATGCCGCAGAGGCGAGGAAGCGTTTCAGGGCGCTTCGGGGAGATTTTATTAATCAGGAGCAACCTCAATTGTAAGTTGTTGAACATTATTATTAAGTACCGAAACATCGAACCGGTTACCAACGGCTCTAATCACACCATTCGCTCCTAATAAATTACCACTCACTCCTCAAGCAATACGGTTTAGTCCTAACCTCTAAGACAAAGTGCTATTCATCGGGTTTTAAGGTTGTTGAATTTTTAACAATAACTTTAAACATACCTATTATGAAAACAAAACAATTTTTTTTTAAAGAATGGCTCAGTAAGGCCAAAGTTACATTGATTGCATTAGCAATTGTCACGCTAACCATATCAAGCTGTAACGATGATGACAATTCGGTACAGCCAACACAAAACATTGTGGTGTTGGCTCAGGGTAACAGCAACTTAACATCATTGGTTGCCGCCCTTGTTAAATTTCCTGATCTGGTAACAACCCTGAGCGGAACAGGAAATTTCACTGTTTTTGCACCAACTAACGAAGCATTTGCCGGATTGCTAACCGCTATTGGTCAGTCGAGCTTAGATGATATACCAGAAGATGTATTGCGTGATGTATTGGAGTACCATGTTGTTGCTGGTGCAGCCGTTAGGTCAACGCAGCTTACTGCAGGACCCGTGGAAACTGTGGGCGGTGAAGACATTACGGTAAGCCTAACAGGTGGAATAAAATTAAACGGAAGTGTCAGAGTAGTTACGGCCGATGTGGAAGCAACCAATGGTATTGTCCATGTTATTGATGCGGTGCTTGTGCCACCTTCAATTTCACCCATAGTTGGAACGATTGTAGCCCCTGCATTTTTCAATAAAGATTTTACAACACTGATCGCTGCTGTCAAAGCAGCCTCTCCAACGATTCTTCAGACATTATTGAACTCCGATGAGAAAACCTTATTTGCTCCAACCAACGCGGCCTTTACAGCAGCAGGCATTACATCATTGCCCAATCAAGCAACCCTTGATGCGGTGCTTACTTATCATGTTATTGACGCAAAAGTGATGGCTGCTGATATTGCTAATAGTAGCTCATCAGCCGAAACGCTGAACGGAAATATCTACCTGAGCAAAGGAACAGCCGGTGTATTTATTAATGGAACAACTCAAGTAACATCAACAGATATTTCCGGATCTAATGGCGTTGTTCATGTTATTAACAGAACGCTTTTACCTCCGTCACAAACTATTGCCCAGATCGCAGTTGCTGCTTCTACGGCATCATCTCCACAATTTACACAATTGGTTGCAGCCCTTACTAAGGTTCCAGCGTTGTTAAATGCAGCCGGAGCCCCGGGTAATTTAACCGTATTTGCGCCAACGGATGCAGCCTTCCAGGCCTTATATACAGCTTTAAATGTTGTTGACTTAAATGCACTTGAGGCTCTTATTGGTAATGAGAAACTAACAGAAGTACTTGAACACCACATTGTGGGGGCGCGTGTTTTCTCAACCGATCTGACCAGCGGATCAGTGCCTATGCTTAACCAGAGTGTGACAGTGAATTTGTCTAATCTAACGATAACCGATGCTAATGGAAGTACACCTCCTGCAGGCTTAGTAAGCGCATCACTTAACATCCATGCAACAAATGGTGTTATTCATGCCATCGATAAAGTTCTTATTCCTACAGGTATTTTATAGGTAGAGGGGTAGGTTTAGGTGTGAAGAGTCCCGTGCAATTCTGCGGGACTTCTTCTATATAAATGATTTTGTACATTCGATTTAAATTAATGCACCGTGTTTAAAGTTCGTTACCGGTATCTTTTTATTCTTGCGCTGGCAATTTATTCCTACCTGAATATCCGGTATACAGTAGGGGATAAACTTTTTGACTTCCCGCTTTCCGGCACGTTGCTTTTCTTAACGCTGGCCGTGGTGGTATTGGGTGTTTGGGAACTCAATCGCCTGGTTGAAAGCCGGCTGGGAAAATTGCACACCTTTTTCAATAAAAGAGTGCACCCGCTACTTATCATATTTTTACTGAGCCTGGTAAATGTGGCCGTGGTTTGCTTCTTTTCCATGCAGGCCTTATATACTGTAGCCGCGATACCGGTTCAGATAAACGCGGAACATCTTACCCTGCTTATGGCTTTTGGTTTTCGGGTAAACTTGTTTTTGAATTGTGTTAACGCCATTGTGTTTTTCATGGAAAAACTCAAAAAAACACAGCTGGAAGCGGAGCAATTAAAAAAAGTATCCATTGAAGCACAGTTTGAGGCACTTCGAAATCAGATTAATCCACACTTCTTGTTTAACTGTTTAAATGCACTTTCAACGTTAGTGTATAAAGACGCAGAAACATCTGCAAAATTTATCGATCAGTTGGCTACAGTATATCGCTACCTGCTCTACAACCAAGAGAAGAAGGTCGTTTCGCTTAAAGAAGAGTTGGCATTTATCGAATCGTACCTCTATTTGCTCAAGATAAGATTTGGCGAAAATATTTTGATAAGAAATGAAATAAATGGTGAGAGCGATAAGTTCTATGTGGCCCCAGCGGTATTGCAAATGCTGATTGAAAATGCTATTAAACATAATGTGGTCTCTAAAAAATTTCCATTGGAAATATGCCTTCATTTAGAAAAGGATTTCATTGTGGTAAGTAACACCCTACGATCCAAAGAAATCAAAGAGGAGTCTACATATCTTGGACTCAAAAACATTCAGAGTCGGTATGAGTTTTTAAGTGACCGGAAAGTAGAGATTAATGGTACAGACAATCAGTTCACCGTAAAAATTCCACTATTGGAGCTTGTTGAATGAGAGTATTAATTGCCGAAGATGAGCCCCTTGCTGCTGAGCGCCTCATTGGCCTTTTAAAGGAATGTGACCCCTCCCTTGTGGTGATGGACCATGTTGACAGCGTAGAAGACCTGGTTCGTATTTTGGCAGCACCAAATTCAATTGACCTGCTTTTACTGGACATTCAATTGGCTGATGGAAAAAGTTTTGAGGCCTTTGATAAAACTCAGATCGATAAACCCATTATTTTCACTACGGCCTATGATGAATATGCGATACAGGCGTTTAAACATTATAGTATTGATTATTTATTAAAGCCGGTTAAAAAATCTGAATTACAAATTGCCCTGGATAAATTCCGCAGGGTTACTGTGAAGTCTTTTCAACCCGAAGAAATGGCGCTGCTTAAGGAAGTACTGAAGCAAAGTAACACCACATATAAGGAGCGCTTTCTACTCAAAGCTGGTAATAAACTACAATTCAAATTGGCCAGTGAAGTCGCGTACTTTTTTGCTGATGGCAAAGTAGCCTACCTGATCACCAAGAAGGACAACCGTAAATTCATGATTGATCAAACGCTGGAAGAACTTGAAAATTTGCTTGATCCGGTATCGTTCTTCCGCATAAGCCGAAAGTTTATTGTCAGCATTGACGCCATTGCAGAAGTGAAAGGACTAATCAGTTCACGCATGGAATTAAAACTCAACCAGGCTTGTGAACACGACCTAACCATTAGCCGCGAGCGGGTGCATGCCTTCAAAAATTGGCTTGATCGCTAAATGCTTTTTATCTTAGCGGAATGTTACAATAATTATGAAAACTATAATTCTGCTCTGTATCCTTGTTCTTCCGCTTTTTGTGTTCGCACAAGAGACTCCTGTTTCGGATGTTGACTCACTAAAGAGAGAAATTCTTCTACTTCGGGCAGATGTAGACCAAATTCAACTTAACCTGGCCACATCACAAAAAAAATTTAAATCAGGGATTATTGTGGCCACGATTGGTTACACGGTTACCATTGCTGGCGGCCTAATGTTGGGAAGAAAATATGATGACCTTGGAAAAGTGTTGCTGGTTAGCGGGGGGGTTACCGGAATTACCGGAACCTTCATGATGACCGATGCCTTCAAATACCTGAACCGAAAGAATTCGTCCCATAAGCCAAACTGAAACGGGTCACTGATAAATATCATTGAAGATTCACATTCTTGTATGCATCTTTGCGGTTGTATTCAGCCAAATACAGTCATGAAATTCGATAAAATTCACAATAAAGGTCAGGCCCGTTTATTTGATAATCGTTTTCTGGAAATGCTGACCAAAGCGCATCCACTCGTTATATGGGGTATGTATATACCTGTAATTTCTTATTTGCTTTATTACAGTAATGCCACGTTGAGCCATCCCGTTTATATGGTTGTTCTGGTATTTTTGGCGGGTATGTTTTTCTGGTCCTTCTTTGAATACCTGGCCCATCGGTTTGTTTTTCATATTATTCCACAAACAGAACGATCACGAAAAGTCGTTTATATCATGCACGGAAATCATCATGAATACCCACGGGATAAGCAACGTCTTTTTATGCCTCCAATTCCAAGCTTGATTATTGCCTCTACCATCTTTGGGTTGACACACCTGGCACTAGGACCCTATGCGTTTATGTTTTTTCCCGGTTTTTTATTGGGTTATCTGATTTATGGAAGCATGCATTATGCCATTCATGCCTGGAACCCGCCATATAAGTGGATGAAAGGGTTGTGGAGAAATCACCATCTTCATCACTACAAAAATGATCACCTGGGCTTTGGTGTGAGCTCTACTTTATGGGATCACGTTTTTGGAACCATGTTCGATCTAAAAAACGAGAAAGAGGACAAAGAGAAAGTTAAGGAGTTGATGTACGAGTAGTTACTCCTTGTGTTTTGCCTCACTGATCATCAGGAATTCAGCAATATTTTCTGTATCAATCATGCCGATTAATTGACCCGCTGAAAAAACAGGCGCAGCAGTTTTGCGCGTTGTTTGCATAGCGGTCCAGGCTTCTTCTAGCGAAGAGTTTATGTCCAGTGAAATGAAATCGGGATTCATAGCCTCTGATACAGAATTCGTAAACTTTCCTTCACGTAAGGCCTTTATTATTTCGTCCCGGTTTAGCGTGCCAACCACACGGCTACCATCGGCCACGATAAAATTTTTGTTCTGGGAAGCCAGTAAGCGATCAGAGCAGTATTCTATGGTATCATCAGGTTTTACGATTGGAATGTCGCGCATCAACGCGTCTGCTACGGTGTACCCTTTTAGTAATGATTTGGTTTCAGCAAATTGTGCTTCTGCCTGCGCGCCAAGAAAAATGAAGATACCGATGAATACCAGGAAGGGGTTATAGAAAAATCCAACGAAGACAAATCCAACGGCCAATAGCTGGCCCACCGATGCAGCGATTCGCGTGGCAACATTACGCTCAAACTTAAAAGACAACAATGCGCGGAATACACGGCCACCGTCCATGGGGAAAGCGGGAATCATATTGAACACGGCCAGCCAAATGTTGACGACCATCAACGAAAACAAAAAATTGTGGTGACTAAGCCGCGTTAAATCCATTTCTTCAATAACATTAGGACTGAGCTTAATGAAAGGGAACAGAATTCCGGCTATGATGATATTTACAAGGGGCCCGGCCAATGCTACCACTAACTCTTCTTTTGGTTTTTCCGGGATGGATTCGAGTTGGGCCAATCCACCAATGGGCAGTAATGTAATATTTCGTGTTTTAATGTTGTACCGTTTGGCCGCAAGCGCATGCCCAAGTTCATGCGCGGTAACACAGGCAAACAGGGTTAAAATAAACAACACACTCCAGATTATATCAACGGTGCCCATTCCCTGCTTCAGGTTGATGTACACAATCCACCCGATGAGAATCAAGAATGTCCAATGAACAAAAATCTGAATACCGGCCACACGCCCTAACGATAGGGAATACTTCATCTTCATAACTTAAAGTAAATCAATTAGCAGGTAATTGAATATGACTTCCATCAGGATTTAGATGATTCAAAAAGGATTCGGTTACATTATTTACAACTTCTGGCTGCTCAAGGCTTGCACTATGCCCAGCACCCGTTATAATTTCAAGTACCGAACCGTTGATTTGCTTGTGTATACGCTTTGCTTTTTCCGGAACGGTGGCAACATCCTCATCACCCACCAGCACCAGGGTTGGCAAGGCAATGCTTTTAATTTCTTCGTAAACACTTGCCCGGTCGATTACTCCCTTTACTGATTTAGTAATGGATTTTTTCAATGCCAAGATATGACGTTCCCAATACGTGCGCTCGGCTGTGCGTTCAGGATCGGTGAGAAAACTTTTACCAAACAAAATGTTCATGATTTTTTGTTGAATAGGTCTACTGCCGGCCACAGCAAAAATCAAGTTCAACAAATTGTATTTCAATTTAAAAACCTCTGCATCGGCAGAGGTATCCATCAATACAAGACTTTTTAAAAGATGAGGCTTACGTGCCGCCAGGCGCATGCCCACAAATCCGCCCATACTTAACCCCACAAAGTGAACGGGAGCCAATTGAAGATTTTCGATCAACGCAGAGGCGTCAAGAAACAAACTATCTATATCGTAACCCGATTCAGAAACTTCACTTTGTCCCTGCCCCCGGTGGTCATAGGCAATACATCGGTAGCGGGTTTTGAAATGATCAATCTGGGCCCGGAACATTTTACTGGACATGAGCAAGCCGTGTGAAAAAACAATGGTTTCATTACCAGTGCCTTCATCGGTATAAAAAAGACTAGCGTGGTTGCAGTTACAATACGGCATTTACGAATGGTTTGGTTAAATGTATCACACAAACAGAAGGATATCAAGGAAAGTTGTCAGTAGCCACTCATCAAATGAAAGTTTTATTTGATTGTGGTTAGTTGTATTTTTCTTGGAGAATTACCGCCTCATGAACTACCGCATTCTTATACTGGCGCTTCTGCTTCCTGTGGTTGCAGCAGCTCAATCTACCGTTAAAGCCCTTGTTGGCGGAACACTCATTGATGGGTATGGCGGTAAGCCATTACAAAATTCAGTCATCATTATTGAAGGCGAACGCATACGGGCCATCGGGCAAGTGGGTGCTATCGACATTCCAAAAAATGCAGAAATAATCTCCACCGAAGGGATGAGTGTATTGCCCGGACTTTGGGATATGCACGTGCACCTGATGATCAATGGGCACAGCGATTATACGCATTGGGACAAAACCTATTTAAAACTGGCAAAAGATATTATCATGCCATCATCAGCGCATCAACTTCTGCTGGCCGGAGTAACCAGTGCGCGCGATTTAGGCGCCCCGCTTGAACCCAGTATTAATGTTCGTGATAGGATCAACAAAGGAGAAATTCCAGGGCCTACCATGTACATGAGCGGACCATTTATTCAGCACGAACCGTACCCCGGGACAGCTGAATTCCGGTGGGGTGTGAAAGGCGAAGCCGATGCGCGGGCAAAAGTTCAGCGCCTTGCCAAAGCAGGCGTGAATTGCATTAAGCTCATCGATCAGGATGAAATGACGGATGCTGAGTATTTGGCCGTGGTGGATGAGGCCCATAAGCATAAATTAAAAGTGGTAGCCCATGCGCACAGGCCGGATGAAATACGAAGGGGACTGAAAGCCGGTGTTGATTGTTTTGAGCATACAGGTTTAGCTGCCGCGCCTGAATATCCTGCAGATATCATCGGGATGATTAAGGAACGCACCGCGAAGATGAGTTTAGGTCCGTTGTTCTGGACGCCTACGGTAGAAGGGCTTTACAATTACGAATATGTGCGCGACAACCAAGAACACTTGGACAACACCTCCTGGCATTTGGGTTTACCCGATTCCATCGTTGCCGATATTAAGCAATCCATTAAACATCCCGGCAGACTTTCCTACTTTGGATTGAACCCACTTCGCAAACCAACACTGGAAACAAAAATCAATCAACTTAAAAATGCTGGCGTGGTGCTGCTCATTGGTACGGATAGTGGTATCCCCATGAAGTTCCACAGCCAAAGTACCTGGAATGAGTTGGATGTGTGGGTGAATAAATTCGGGTTCGATCCGATGTACACCATCCGTGCGGCAACCTATTGGCCTGCGGTGGCCATGGGTGTTGAAAAAGATTTTGGAACAATCCATGAAGGTAAGTACGCAGACATTATTGCTGTGAAAGGTGATGTGTTGCGGCATATGGCATTACTGCAACGGGTGGATGTGGTGATTAAGAAGGGGAAACAGTATAAGTAACCTCCATTCTTGGGCTGTAAGTTGGCGTGTTCATAGGTTTTATGAGCAACTGAGAGGAGATTTGAACTAACGTGTCACGCTGAGCTTGTCATAGCGCGATCTAATCAAAAGAAAATTCCATTACTTGATATGAAAAAAACACTTTCCGTTATCATCCTGCTGATCGTATTCACTTCAGCCTTCGCTCAAGTCACGATCGATAATCTACTAAATGTTCCATTCCCAACAGGACTCACCTCCAGTGAAGACGGAAAGCGTATTGCCTGGGTATTTAACGATCAAGGCGCACGCAACATTTTCGTGGCCGATGCCCCTGACTTTACGCCCAGAAAAATTACGAATTACAACCTGGATGATGGGCAGGAAATTTCATCAGTTGAGTTTACAAAAGATGGGAATAAAATTCTTTTTGTTCGCGGAGGCGCTCCTAACAGCGCGAGCGAACTCCCTAATCCAATGGCGTTGCAAGCCGTTGTTGAACGCGCCATCTGGATCATGCATGTTGATGGAGGCGATCGTAAGAAATTGGCAACAGGTTTTTATCCGAAGCTTTCCCCTAATGAAAAATCAATAGCATATTTACAGGCCGGACAAGTTTGGCTGGTGAGGCTGGATTCTGCCGGAAAGGGTAAGAAACTTTTTCAAGCACGCGGTTCTCAAAGTAACATGCGCTGGTCGCCCGATGGCAGCAAACTGGCCTTCGTGAGCAGCCGTAGTGATCACGCCTTTGTTGGAGTGTATGAATTTTCTTCCAATACAATTAAGTATTTAGATCCCAGTGTTGATCGAGATGGTAATCCTGTTTGGTCGCCCGATGGAAAGCAAATTGCCTTTACCCGAACACCCAATGTTCGCAATCGCTTGCCTTTTATGCCCGAACGTGAAGGGCACCCCTGGTCTATTCGCATAGCAGATGTGAGTACAGGAAAAACAAAGGAAACCTGGAGTGCGAAACCCGGCAAGGGCAGCGTATTACATCAGGGCATTCCGGTAGTAGATAATATGCTTTGGTGGATTGGTGACCGCATTGTGTTTCCGTGGGAACGTGATGGATGGCAACATCTGTATTCGGTTTCAGTAAATGGTGGAGAAGCCTTGCTGTTAACTCCGGGAGATGGTGAGGTGGAAAGTGTTACGGTAACACGAGATGAAAAAAGTTTACTTTATGTGACCAACATCGGTGATATTGATCGGAGACACATTTATAAAGTCTCTCCAACAGGCGGTAAACCTCAACAACTTTCTGTTGGTGACGGCATTGAATACAATCCGGTGGAAACATCTTCAGGATTTGTTTGTCTGCGTACCAATGCCATCACGGCTGCATGGCCTCATGCTATATCGGCCAACGGCCAATCAAAAATGATTGCTGCAGAGTTATTCCCGAAATCTTTTCCAACGAAAGACCTGTTGACGACAAAAGCCATAATGATTACGGCTACGGATGGCATGAAAATTCCGGCACAACTATTTCTGCCAAAAGACGCAAAAGCAGGAGATAAACGGCCGGCAGTAATTTTCTTTCATGGGGGTTCACGCAGGCAAATGGTGTTGGGTTTTCATTATAGTCAGTATTACCACAATGCATATGCGCTTAATCAATTCCTGGCGAGTCAGGGGTATGTGGTGTTATCGGTGAATTATCGAAGTGGTATTGGTTACGGAATGGAGTTTCGCGAAGCAATGGATTATGGTGCGGCAGGCGCCAGCGAATACCGGGATGTAGAAGGAGCCGGCCTTTACCTGGCACAACGTGCAGAGGTTGATCCGAAGAAAATTGGACTATGGGGTGGATCGTATGGTGGGTATTTAACCGCGATGGGACTGGCGAAAGCATCTGATTTATTTTCGTGTGGTGTGGATATTCACGGTGTGCATGATTGGAATGTGGTGATTCGTAACTTTGTGCCGAGCTATCAGGCCGAAAAAAATCAAGCCTTTGCGCGTAGGGCGTTTGAATCATCGCCTTTACATTTTATCAAAGGTTGGCGGTCACCGGTTCTGCTCATACATGGCGATGATGATCGCAACGTACCGTTCAGTGAAACCGTAAGCCTGGTTGAAAACTTGCGGGAACAAGGTGTTTATTTCGAGCAACTTGTATTTCCGGATGAAGTACACGGATTTCTACTGCACAAAAACTGGGTGAATGCATACAAGGCGTCAGCCGATTTCTTTACGCGAATGTTTGACAAAAAGTGAGCAGGCTAACACCCGGTTTGGCCTTGAGGTTGGCTTTGCTCCCGCACGATGCGGTAGTTCGTCCTGGAAGCTGACCGTTACAAAAAGGATTTTTGATTGCTTTGGGTATGCTGCGCCTATGATAAATGTCATAGTCTCCCTTGATCCCCATCATTCTTAATCATTACTGGCATCAATACCTTGTTTCAAATCGATGGATAGTATGAAAAAGATATTGGTTCCTACCGACTTTTCAGCCTGTGCTGAAAGCGCATTTAGTGTTGCCGTGGAAATTGCACGCAAAGCAGGCGCTGAACTAATTGTACAGCATCTTTATGATGATAAATCCGGAAGTAAGCATGTGCTGACGGCTAAAGCCGGGAAAACAGAAACAGGAGACCCTGCATTGGGACACGCAAAAGCTGCCCTGGATGAACTGGTAGCGCGTGCCGAGCATAACGGAATTAACGCCCGGCCATTACTCGTGATGAATAAGGGCGTTGACAAAATTGAGAATTATATAGAACCGTTAGGCATTGATCTTGTTGTCATGGGATCGCACGGGGCCACCGGCATTCGTGAGTTGATGATGGGTTCACAGACAGAGCGTGTGGTGCGCCATGCCTCGGCACCAGTATTGGTCATCAAACATAAGCCCCAAAACATTAAATTCGAAAGAATCGTATTGGCGTCTACATTTCATGAAGACCCGACTGAAGCCATTGCCGAGGCGTTGAAGCTGGCAGCGTTGTGGAAGGGCACCATTCACCTGCTGTATGTTGGCTTGGAAAATGACAAACAAACCAAGGCGGAAGTAGATGAAAAGATGAACGTACTGGAAGCGCATTTTTCCAACGCTTCCTTTACCCGCAATTTCATCACCACGAATGATCCGGAGTGGGGCATCAAGCATGTTTCAAAAGATATTGTGCCCGATGTCATTGCGCTGACCACGAAAGTAAAAACAGGGTCCTTTATTTTTTCCCATAGTCTGGCGAACAGCCTGGTGAATCATGAAACGCTGCCGGTGTTGGTCATTAACACAAAAGAATAGTCGATCATCAGATTTCAGAAAGTTGATTTATTTTTATAGATCACTAATCCCGAACCGAATTGGCCAGCACTGAACAGCCTCCGGTAAAAGCAAAACCTTTTGTGGATACAGCCGTGCTGTTTTCTATCCGTCCGGAATTGCTGAACGATTCATACATCTACCTCCACGGGCATGTGCCGCAGCAGGCCCAGGAGATGCTGATCCGCATCTGGCAGTCAACCTATTTGATCGGCAAAGCGGCTGGTGAAAAATCAGCAATAATTCATGCTGAAAACATCACCTATGCCCCGGTGTGGACCCTGGTGCCCAAAAATTTAGCCTACTCCTTTCTGTTGATTTTTCAGGCGTTACCTAAAAACTGTGCCGTGTTTGATTTGGTGGAACAAATTCCACAACCCGGTGGATTCTTTATTCCCAACATTATCCGCAACGAAACGGATGTGTATCATGTTCAGGTTGAGCTATCATAGTCTGCAAACATCGTACGATGCGCAGGAGGCATTAATCGAAAGTATGCCACCGCTGCTTCGCCCACAGGGGAGAAGGCAACAGTTGACACGGAATAGTTTTAACCAGTCATGCTTCGATTGGCGCAGCATAAAAGGAAAACTACTCATGCCGCAACAACTCCACCGGATATGCCCGTGATGCTTTAAGAATTTCATAGCCTACAATCCAAAGTTGTGTCTGCAACTAATGTTACACAAAATGGATGATACTAATCATAGGGAAACGTGACCACCAGCATAGTTTAAGCGCTTGTATCGCACAACCTTGGCAGCATTAACCGTAGAGCACTCAATACTTAAACATACATGTCTATGAAAACGATCACAACATTTCTTCTGGTGCTGATCTCCATCACGGGTTTCGCACAATCAGGTCATATTATGCAGGGGGTAGGCGCTGTTAACATGTCGATGGGGGGTGCTGCCACAGCCCAACCTACGGATATCAATGGTGCTTTATTATGGAACCCGGCAGCAATTTCCAGCTTCAATTCCAGAATTATTACGCTAAATGCTGGCGCATTTTTTTCTAGTCCTGCACTGTCTTCATCACTACCTGCTGGAATTTTAGGCCCGGGGGCACCCGCTGTAAGTGGTATTACCGAAGATGATCGCGGAACCTCAATCCTGCCTTCCCTGGCTATAGTATTTGGGAAAGAAGAGAGTAAGCACACGTTCGGTTTTTCTGCTTTCGGCATCAGCGGCTTTGGAGTAACTTTTCCGGAAGAAGAGAATAACCCATTGATGGGCTCTGCCTTCAATCCTAACGAGAACTCTAATCCGATCAACTACCCACAACAAGCTGGGGGCTTTGGTCTCCTGCAATCTAACTATATGCTGCTGCAAGTTGGATTGACCTATGCCTATAAAATTTCCGAGAAGTTTTCCATTGGCATTCAGCCCACCATCAATTACGGGGCACTTGAATTATTGCCCAATCCACTGTCTTCACCAGATCCAACCAGAGGATATCCAACCAGTGACAATGCCTCGGCTTTTGGATACGGTGCACAAGTAGGACTGTTCTATGATACCAAGACAGGGTTCAAAGTTGGCGCCTCTTACAAAACTCCCCAATATTTCAATGATTTCGAATTTAAGAATACGTACCTGGACGAAACCTCTGCTCCGGAGATTAAATTCAGGATGGATTACCCAGCTATATTTTCTATCGGTACCGGTTATTCTAAAGGTGCTATTGATATAGCGCTGGATTATCGGTATGTTTTCTATTCAGCAACTGAAGGGTTTGAAGAAAAAGGATGGACACCTACAGCTTCTGTGAAAGGGTTTGGCTGGAATGATATTTCTATTGTGTCATTCGGTATACAGTATAAGGGTATAAGCAAGCTTCCATGGAGACTGGGTTATACTTTTAATACCAATCCGATAGAAGAAGAATTAACTTTTTTCTCTGCACCGGCAACTGCAGTAATAAAAAATGCCTTCCAACTTGGATTAGGGTATGAATTCTCTGATCGGTTTACGTTAAATGGCGTATTCCATTATGGCACCAGCAGCGGAGCCACCGAAGGTCAAATACTAAATCCGATGATGGTTGCACAAAATAATCCATATGGTGCTATCCCTGGAAGTTCGGTGTCCTATGAAATGACAACGTCTATGGTGATGCTAGGCATTAACTATACATTAGCAAGGAAGTAACCTGAACCAGGTTAGAGTATTTTATTCCTCCTTCTACAGAAATTGTGGAAGGAGGTTTTTTTGATGAGGAGTTGATTACCCTGTTGAACCCCGTCTAAATCAAAAATCTCAAATTGAGTTTTATTTCGCTGCGTTTCGCCTCGAGCCAACCAAGCTATCGGCACCGGATTGCAAATAATTGTAACTTTAGCATATTCTAACCCGGGCATTAGATGCATTTTCGTGACCACAAAATACGTCATTGACAAAGAACAAATCAGTATGTATTGCAATGGCCCGTGATTTGCCAAAGACTATTGATATTTAATTATATGGATTTTAAAACGATCATCAATCAATTTCAGACAAAGTCCTTCCGACACCTGGTTGCGAATTTCAGAAATGAGTATATCGCAAACGGTATCAATGAAAGTGACCTCAAAAGTAATCCTATTGATCAGTTTGAAGTTTGGTTTAATGAAGCTGTAAGCAATAAGCTGCGGGAACCAAATGTATTGTACTTGTCAACCGTCTCGGCAGATGGAAAGCCTTCCGGCCGGGTAATGCTTTTAAAAGGATTTGATGAGCGAGGATTTATTTTTTTTACGAATTACGACAGCCGCAAAGCACACGACTTATCCGGCAACCCGTTAGCGGCCATGACCTTTTTATGGTTGGAACTTTTGAAACAGGTTCGGATTGAGGGTCCGGTTCAGCCGGTCTCACCCATAGAATCCGACACCTATTTCAGTAGCCGGCCCAGAGGAAGCCAACTCGGGGCGTGGGTTTCAGCGCAAAGCAAACCCCTGGCTAATAGGGGTGAGTTAGATAAAAAAATGGCCGAACTGGAAAAACAGTTTAAGGGCAAACCAATTCCCCGACCTGAAAATTGGGGCGGCTATTGTTTATCGCCCGTTTGCATGGAATTCTGGTTAGGACGAGCTAACCGATTACACGACCGGATTGTGTATACACGAGAAAACGAAAGCTGGACCAAGCAGCGATTGTCTCCTTGATGTGGGGCCCAAAGCTTTCAATTTAGAGAAAGTGTAAAATTCTTCAGCCGTCAATTTGCAGGCGAAGAAGAAATAACCTGATTTTACTTAAAGCAATCCAGTCTGAAGGACTCCTTTGGAGAGCCAGGGCAGGCTTGAACGCCTGGAGTTTATTTAGGCGCTGTGCCCATAAATACATTCACCATTTCATTAAATGGATTGCCAGCAGATCTGCGCAGCAAAACAAGTTGTCCAACATGCCACAGGCAATCTGCCATAGGCCCGTTAAGCTGGTGCCAGAAGGGATACTCCATTGACTTATCTCCACGCTTGAAGATCAAGTTGAAATCGTTGAGTTCTTGATCGGTTGCGTTGCGCAAGCGCTCGCTGGCCTGTTTAAAATTTTCTAACGTTTGTTTGCGCATTGCTGCAAAGGGAAGTTTTACATTTTGACCCGGCACATTGATCGTCTGGGTAGTTGAGTTAACCAAAAGGATGCTCATCTCGTAAATATGTTCGATGGTTTCCTCGCTCGAGCGTGCATCCGCATTAGGTTTGAAGGCCAGGTCGCTTTCGCGCAGACCCTCCGTAGCCCAATAAAAACGGAACCCCAGTCCATCCACCATGCGCGAAGCCATACCTCCGGCTGTATAAACTTCCGGATAGGCAGGGATTTCATAGTAAGGCAGTGTTTTGTCCTGCGCGTTACCGGAGAAACTTAACAGTACAAGCACAAGTGAATACAGCGGTTTCATAGGATTTTTTTGTTTATAAATATAGAAATATTTGCTCTTTAGAAAGCAACGAAGGACTAGGCATCGCTCATGGCTTCTCTTCATTTCGGTAGGCAACTGGTCAGCGATAAGTCCTTATCTTTGGCTCTCATAACATATTCCTAAGGGTATTTAAATAGTAGCTATGAATGGTACGTTAATAACCACCTGTTTTATGGGCCTTGTTCTACTGAGCTGTTCCACCCATCACTCAGCCAACAAAGACAAGGACTATGTGTTGGGGGGCATCGGTGCATTTGGAGAAATGGTTAATGCCGGTGTGAAGAAGATGGCCCTCAGTACTCCGTTATCTTCTACCGAAATGGATAACCTCATGGAAGAAGCTACCCGAGTGGCCCAACAAAATCATGTGGTATTATACCGTGAACCGGATCTGCTCGTCACCGATCTATTTCCCGCAGAGGTGACGAAAGGAAAAGAAGTTCTATTGATTTATCAGGGCACTACCAAAGACGAGTATCTTCAATTAAAGGAGGATGCCCGTAAACTCATGGAATCAGGAACCTATTCCGGCAAAGCTCGCGAAGCCATCGCCAGACGGATGGGAAGATTGCTGGGCTATCCGCCACCACACATCAACAAATTATTGACGGCCAATTCTTCCTATCGCACGCTACCTGATTTTGGCGTGCGCGCTTCCAACCTTTTCCTCTATTATAAAGACCTCGAGAAGGCAGCCGGCTTTTATTCAAAGACGTTAGGCCTGGAGCTGGTGGCCGATTACACGATGGCAAAAACTTTCCGGGTTACCAGTGACTCTTACCTTATTTTGGTAGATGCCAAGAAAGGCATGCACACCGCTGATGAACCTAAGACAGTTGCATTGGCGTTACTTACTGATCAGTTGGATGAGTGGTATGCTTATTTGAAAACCACGGATGTAAAAATAAAATATGACTACGACCTGAAACCTAATCGTCCGCATGATGGGTTTGTGATCTACGACACCGAAGGCTATTTGCTGGAGCTCGAACGGTTTAATGCGCATCCTGAAAACGAAAACTTTCTTCCACAATTGAACCAACTCAATACCGTAACATCGCCAAACCACCCCAACAGGTTGGGTTTCAAGGCAACCGTTACCTGGCTTTACTATAAAGACATGGTGGCTATGGAAAACTTTTATCAGGAAGTGTTGGGCCTTACGCGTGTGGCGGACCAGGGATGGGCAAAAATTTATAGAGGCTCACAAAGTGGTTACATAGGCCTGGTAGATGAACGGAGGGGCATGCATAGCTTCACGGAGAAAAAAGCGGTGAATGTCTCTTTCATCATAGACGATCTCGATGGCTGGTTTACCTATGCAAAGGAGAACTCATTGTTTATACTGCGGGAATACTCTGTAAGCACCGGGCCCGAATCCAAGTACCGCGCTTTTGTGGGATACGATCCGGAAGGATATTATTTTGAATTTGACACGTTCTATGAACATCCAGACAACGCGTTGCTGATGAAGTATCTTTACCGGGAAAAGGGGTGATGTGTTGGAATAAAGTTTAATTATATTAATTTGGTTTAATCGTTGATAGCGAGTAAGCAAATTCATACACCAATACGCTTTCGATACAGTGTCTCACCGGTAGGCTGAAGATTTACAGTGTGCCCGCTTACTTCGGGTATTCAATTTTAGTAATCCGCCAGACAAAATTCCGGGCCGGAGTTTTAACAACTACCTCATCGCCCACTTCTTTTTTCAACAGCGCCTGGGCCATGGGCGAATCCATGGAGATGTAATCTTTCGCGCCAATAAGTTCTTCCCCTCCCACAATGCGGAAGCGGTTCTTCAGGCGTTTGTCTCCCGATAGCTCCCGATTGCCATCAGGACGGGATTCAATTTCCACCCACGCTCCAAACATTACTTTGCCTTCCTGGTGAGGAGAATAGTGTATCACTTTGAGTTCGTCAATGCATTTGCGTAAATAAAGGATGCGCTTATCAATTTCGCGCAGGCGTTTTTTGTTGTAATGATAATCTGCGTTTTCGGAACGATCGCCAAGGCTTGCGGCCCAGCTAACTTTTTGTGTGGTTTCTGGCCGCTCCACCCGCCACAGGTGCTCCAGCTCAGCTTTTAACTTTTCTAAACCTTCAGGAGTAATCAGCAGTGTTTTCATGTTGCAAGGGCAAAGGTACAGCAATCGGGTTCTCGGGAACAACTTCTTTTGCCCCTGGTCGGGGTGGTAAACCGGGGTGGGGCAAATCCAGTGACTACACATGCGAAATAAAACGTTGTGAGCTGAAGCGTTGATAAGAGCGGGAGCACGTTAAGTTGTCATCGCGCCTGCCTGCCGGCAGGCAGGGACGGAAAGTTTGAGGGAACATGTGAGAGCCATGCCTGCAATGGCATTAGAAGCTAGCCTCGAACAACGAAAGCTGAACCTCTTGCACAACTACCTGCGTGTGGATGTGGAAAACTTTTGTTTCCCTGTACCGGGAGGCAATGACAATGTTGGTATCTCCGGCCACCGATTTAAATAAGCGCTCAACAAGAACAGGCGAATTGTTCTCTTTAGAAATATGTGACAAAAATAAATGACTCATGAACGAAGGCCGGTGCTTGCGGAATAATTCCAACGCCTGCGCATTTGATAAATGCCCTTTGTCACCGCGGATTCTGTTTTTTAAATGAAGGGGATAGGGTCCGGTCTCCAGCATGTGATCATCATAATTGGCTTCCAGAAAAGCCGCGTGACATTGCTTAAAGTGATGCACAACGTGATCACAGGGAACACCGATGTCGGTGAACACCCCCACCTTCACCGTTTCATTGGCAACAATAAAACTATGCGGATCGATGGCGTCATGGAATTTGGGAAAGCCCGTAATGGTAAGTTGTCCAACGGTAACCGGCTCATGCGGTTTGAACGGAAAAATCAAATGTTCCTTCACTCCGAGTCCGCGGTGTTTCCGGGTGAGGGGAGTAACATAAACCGGCAGCTTGTATTTTTTACAAATACCGGCAATACCTTTAATATGATCGGCATGCTCGTGTGAAACAAAAATGGCCTTCACCTTTTTCATGGAAAGGTTGAGCCGGCTCATGCGGAGCTCCGTTTCGCGGCAGGAAATCCCCGCATCAATTAAAACTGCCTCGTGCTGGTTAGCCACATAGTAGCAGTTACCGTTGCTCCCTGAATTTAAAGAGGCTATAAATAATGACATGCCCGAAAGTAGGAAAAATAGCGTGACTACTGGTGACACCGTCTTTATAGATTCCAATTCTTTCCGGCATCACGTTACATGACAGTAGCCATTTTAATCGATAATTGATTACCTTAAGATCATGAAATCAGGTTGCGGAACGGCATTTATATTTTTTATTGGTTTCCTTGGGCTCGCAATACTGTATATGGCAGTAAGTCAATACCTGATAAAAGGTGAGAGCCTTCATGATCACGGTATACCTGTAATGGCTGTGGTTGTAGATACACTCATTATGCATGAGGAGGTGGCGGGTAATTACAGGGCGCCATTCAGCACACCTATTATTCGTTATACGATGGAGGGAAAGGATATTACGGATACAGCCAGCGGATGGACCTACCGGCTTGACACGGAAAATATTACTTCGCAAAGCAATTCATTGCTGCTTCCTGGAGATTCTCTCGAATTGCTGGTGAACCCTAACTACACTGATGTGTATATCCAGGCCGGAGAATCAGATGATACCAACATAGTGGGCTTTGCCATATGGGGCACCATTGGACTTGCCTTGATTATTCCTTTTCTGCTCAGACTTAAAAAGTTGTTTCCCAAGGATGCGGAGCAGCGGCAGTGGGGAAACTAGGCGAGGCAGAGTTGCCGGAAAATTATCGCTGAAGTTCCTCCAAAGTATTGAGATTTTTCAGGTTGCATCTGCCTGCTAATAGCAACGTAGAAGTGGTTGGGGAAAATCGGATAAGGAAAAGGAGCAACACGCTGCCAAGGAATATCATGTATAGTTTCTTTACACGAGGTTGTTATCATGTAAAAATTATCATTATTTATATATGATCTTTTAGACACTTGCCAGTTCCTATCAAATTCCTTCATCATCGTTGGAGCAAGATTCTTGGGCGATCACTTCATCATTCGCTCCACCTTATCTTTCACTGAAGAGCCGGTATAGCGCACATACACAAAATAAAGAATGAGTGCGATAACCAGAATGATGATGAGTTTTATGATGCGCTTAAAAATCGAATAGAAGAACACAACAATCAGAACTACACCAAGGGCGAGATACACGGGATTGGAGAGTATTTTGTCAATCAGGTCCTGCATAAAAACTATTCGGTTAATGTTTTACTAAAGGTAAAGGTTACTTTACAAGTATCAAGAACGAGTTAAGTTTGTGTAACAAAAACTATTGCTATGACGGAAAGAGAACTGATAAAACTCGAAGCCACCATCCGAAACAAAATGGAAGAAATTAAAAAACAACGCGTGAGCCTGAAAGACTCTGGCATTGGGGGGCTCATGAACACGTTAAAGAAAGTTGATGAAGCCTTGTATGAAAAGATTCTTCCGGAGTATAAAAAGATGGTCACGAAATATAATATCTTCAAATAGGGCGCGACTTTTTGTGTTTAATGATGAATTGAATTCTTGATTCATCAACGCCCTTTTATTTTTCCTTAACTTCACCTACCTTATCACACCATGCTCCTACGAGTACTCTTCACCGTTGCACTTACCATCACAGGCGGCCTGTTAAGTGGTTTTTTGGGAAGGGTATTTGTTTCACCTTCCGATGGCATGGCTGGTAGTGCCGTTGTCTTTTGGTTTCTAGTTGGTGGCCTCATAATGGGCTGCGTGGCGGGTATTATTCTTTCGCGAACATTGTCGAACCGAATTTTAGTCAGGGCTTGCATCATCACCGTGATATTGACTACCGCACTTGTCGCTACTACGTATTTCCAATTTACCACGGCACCACAACAAGATTCGCAGAAGCCCAACAAACCTACGACAATACCCATCAGACTGAATCAGCAAGCCCCACAACCCATGGGTCTAGGAATGGCAAAGCCAATCATGGCACCGGGCAGAGCGCTCTATATATATTCGAAACCTGAGGTCGAGCAAATGCCTGTTGACCTGAAGCCAATCGACAGTATCACGTTCGTACAAAAGCAAGGATTCATAGACATCGCTACTGCGCCACCTTACCTGGTACCGGAAGTATTGAAACTTGATTATAATGCATTCTACTTCAGAGTGGTGTCGCTCTCCCGCTTTTGGGTTGAGGTAATTGTTAATAAAACCAACGGCCACACTGTCTTCCTCGACCGGGAAGCGATTGAATATTTATCATGGCCGGATTTTTTTCTGAATGTCTTTGCTGTCGAGCGACTGGATGATGAGAAGAATCCGGTTCGGGCTAGGCCTATGGATACTGGAAGTGTTTTAGCATCAGGACCGAATATTTCATTAACGGTTGTTTCTGTTCATGGCGATTGGCTGAAAGTGTCCACCAACGGGCTCGCAGACCGAATGCCACCCTACGGTTATATTCGTTGGCGTGATGGA
>CAZQXC010000002.1:0-72910 GCA_964597075.1 uncultured Roseivirgaceae bacterium
TAAATCAATTTTGACACGTTGGCCATGGCTTCAATACCCGCGTCAGGGTTACTCATGTTTTTAGAAAGTAACACCAACACATATTTTCTGCCATCGGGTAGAAATACAATTCCTGAGTCGTGGCGTACACCGGTAATAGAACCGGTTTTGTGAGCAACCTTCACATCATTAGGCAATTTAGCAGGTATGATTTCCTTGAATTTCTGATCTAGCAAAATCTTGATCATGTCATCAGAAGATTTCTTGTTAACCGCCTTGCCTAAACTGATCTGTTCAAATATGAGCATCAGGTCATAAGCCGTTGTGGTGTTATTCAGTCCTTGTTCAAATGCTTTAGAATCCTCAACACCGCGCAGCACCATAATATCCTTTGCGCCCATATCGCGCATGGTTTGCGTTACCTTTTTAGTGTCCACTAACTCAATGACAATGTTTGTGGCCAGGTTGGAACTCACAATAATCATATCGTAAACAAGATCTGCCACTGTGCTTTGCTGGCCAACGGCCGTATATAAATCCTGTTCACTATCATCCCCTAAATCGAGTTGGTAAATGCTACCATCTACGATGCTGTGGAATTCATTTTTGACTTCAATGGAATCGGACAATGATAATTTGCCTTCAGCGGCTTGCTTATACACCTCTATCATCACCGGGGTTTTCATGGTGCTGGCGGCATGAAACACTTCATATTCGTTTAGGAACAAGGTTTCGCCAGTTTGTAAGTCCTTAAAGGCCAAACCAAATGTGCCCTCGACTTCAGCCAATTGGCTTTCTATTTTTTGCTTAAGTAATTCTAATGATGATGGTTTACTGCAGGCCAGGAGGAGGGATGCGAACAAAACAGGAGCAATTCTTACAATCATGATGGTTAAATGGTTTGTCGAAATTAAATAATCCTAATGAATATCTTTGGGCAATGGGTAATAGCGCTTTGAAAATTCTCTATGAAGATAATCACTTGCTGGTCATCAATAAATCCGCTGGTGTATTGGTGCAGGGCGATGCTACGGGTGATGTGCCGCTGGTTGAGCTGGCGAAAGAGTACATAAAAGAAAAGTATACTAAGCCGGGTGCAGTTTTTATGGGCGTTGTTCACCGGCTTGACAGGCCTGTAAGTGGTGTTGTGGTTTTTGCACGAACATCAAAATCACTGGAACGAATGAACGCCCTTTTTCGCGATAGGAATACTCAAAAAGTTTACTGGGCTATTGTTGGTGAGAAACCACATAAATCTGAAGACACCTTAATTCATTGGCTCAGAAAGGATGAAAAGAAGAACAAGACAACAAGTTTCATCCGTGAAACCGAAAATGCTTTGCGTTCCGAGCTGTCTTATAGGGTTATTGGCGAGGCGTATGATACTTTCCTGTTAGAAGTTAAACCGATAACCGGCAGACCCCATCAGATACGGGTGCAATTGGCCAGCATGGGTTGCCCGATTGTTGGCGATGTGAAATACGGTTACGAGCAACCAAATGCTGATGGAAATATTTGCCTGCATTCACGTTCCCTAACCTTTGTTCACCCGGTAAAAAAAGAGCCCGTAAAAATTACCGCACCACTTTCAGATACAGGCTTATGGCCTAACTTTACCGCATTTGAAGAAAGCTATGGCACAGTGGATTGAAAAGTTGAAAAGTCGTTGGAACCTGAAAAGCACAACACAGGTAATTGTTGTGTTAATTGTTTTTGCCTGTACAGGAACAACGGTGCTTATCATTAAGCGACCTTTGTTTGCCTATTGGTTTCCGGATGGTGAAAAACCTTTGTGGGCCAGCATCACTTACTTTATTCTGATTTTACCGGTTTACAATGTTTTTCTGTTGTTCTATGGATTTGTATTTGGCCAATTCAAATTTTTTTGGGAATTTGAAAAGCGCTTCTTTAGCAGAATTTTTTCTAAATCAAAAGACAGAAAACGCTAATCTTAAATCAAAATCTCCCTTATTATGAAAAATTGTCTACTCCTTTTTTTAGCTATGGTGTTATTGGCATCCTGCTCAGCTCCAAAGTATGCGTATCATTTTGATCATTATGATTACAATAGTGGGAAGAAGGAAAAGGCAATATATTCTGAAACTACGCTTGTAGTCGAAACAGAAAGTGTATCTCCTATTGCTTCTATTGATGAGCAAGCATTGGTAGCCAGTGCATCCGAAAGTTCTGTTTATGTACCTGAGGTAAACGAGTCAGCGCTGACGTTAGACAAAGCCAAAGAAAACTATACTGCTCTTTCTAGAACCGAGAAGAAGGAGATAAGAAAGGAAGCTGTAAAATCTATAAAGGAGTATGTAAAGGCAAAAAAGAATGGTGATAACGATAAGGCTGAGCAGTTAGCCAAGGCAATGGATAATGATTTAAAGCTTGCTGCCATTTTCGGAGCCGTTGGAATTGTTGCCGCTATTATTGGTGGTGATGTATTCTTGGTGATCAGTGCAGTAGCATGGATTATTGCTGTGATTTTCTTTATTAAATGGCTTGTACGTCAGTAATTTTAAAAATTGAAGAGCGCTTCGATCAAATAAAAAAGGCTGTCCTCCAGAACAGCCTTTTTTATTGACACACGTGGCAGACGTTTACACAACAATACCATCCGCTAGTAGAATCACCTTATTTTTCAACACCTCGACAACACCGCCAGTAATTTGAATGTTTTGAACAGAGCCTTTGTCCTTGTACTCAACGGCTCCTTCAATAAGTAAACTGATAAGGGGAGCGTGGTTATCCATAATTTGAAAAGAACCGTCAGCGCCTGGAAATGTAACAATGCTCACATCGCCTTCAAAAATTTTCTTTTCCGGTGTTAGTATTTCTAAATGCATAAATCAATTTGAAAATGAACTGATTTGAAAATTTGAAAATGGGATATTCAAATTTTCAAATCGGTTCATTGGTTAATTATCCCTTGGCTTCGGCCATCATTTTCTCGCCTTTTGCTACCGCATCTTCAATGCCACCCACCAGGTTAAAGGCCATCTCCGGAAGATGATCGTATTCACCATCCATAATAGCATTAAAATCCTTAATGGTGTCTTTTATATCTACCAGTACACCTTTCAAACCCGTGAAAGCTTCAGCAACATGGAAAGGCTGTGATAAGAAGCGCTGCACACGTCTCGCACGGTGAACCACCTGCTTGTCTTCGTCAGAAAGTTCATCCATACCAAGAATGGCAATGATATCCTGAAGTTCTTTATAACGTTGTAAAATAGCTTTTACCCGTTGTGCACAATCGTAGTGCTCGTCACCTACAATATCAGCCCGGAGAATCCGCGAAGTAGAATCTAATGGATCCACTGCAGGATAGATACCCAGCTCAGAAATTTTACGACTTAATACCGTGGTGGCGTCTAAGTGAGCAAAAGTGGTTGCTGGTGCAGGGTCGGTTAAGTCATCAGCAGGAACATATACGGCCTGCACGGAAGTGATAGAACCATTTTTAGTTGATGTGATTCGCTCCTGCATGGCACCCATTTCAGTAGCCAAAGTAGGCTGATATCCTACCGCGGAAGGCATACGGCCTAATAGGGCGGATACTTCGGAGCCTGCTTGTGTGAAGCGGAAGATATTATCAATAAAGAAAAGAATGTCGCGACCTTTACCTGTGCCATCACCATCACGGAAATATTCTGCCACAGTTAATCCTGACAAGGCTACACGTGCGCGGGCTCCGGGAGGTTCATTCATCTGCCCGAAAACAAAGGTTGCTTTTGATTCTTTAAGATCCTCTTCGGTGACTTGCGACAAATCCCAACCCCCGGCATGAAGCGACTTCAAAAAGTTTTCGCCATAGTTAACGATGCCGGCTTCAATCATTTCGCGCAACAGGTCATTTCCTTCACGGGTACGCTCACCCACACCGGCAAATACAGAAAGGCCAGAATAAGCCTTAGCGATGTTATTAATCAATTCCTGAATCAATACTGTTTTTCCAACACCGGCACCACCGAATAGCCCGATTTTACCACCCTTTGCATAGGGCTCAATCAGGTCAATTACCTTAATACCGGTATACAATACTTCTGTTGAAGTAGACAAGTCTTCATAGGCTGGGGCCGAACGGTGGATAGGTAGTTTTTTATCGCCCTTAGGTTGTTTAATTCCATCAATAGCCTCGCCCACCACATTAAAGAGACGACCTTTAATATCATCACCAATGGGCATTTCAATAGGTGTACCGGTATCCAGCACTTTCATGCCACGTACCAGGCCTTCCGTGCCATCCATGGCAATGGTTCTTACACGGTCTTCACCAAGGTGTTGCTGGCACTCCAAAACTATTTTGGTACCATCAGCTTTCGTTACTTCCAGGGAGTCGAGAATGTTAGGGAGTTTTGAACCAGGCTCATCGAACGCTACGTCAACTACGGGGCCGATTACCTGGGTTACTTTACCAATATTTGCCATGACTTGGGATTGATTTTTATACGTTAGACCTGTAAAAATTCGCTCGCAAAAGTAGCGTTTACGGTAGGAAGAACAAAGTCTGAATCGTGAATTATTAAGACAGAAAAAGATTAGCCTATGATGGCAAAAAAGCCCATATTATTGGGCAAAGGGTGGTGTAAACAATCAAATATCGGTTGACTTTTCTCCTGTAATCGCGTTTAGCGAAATGCGGAAGGTTGTGCCTTGGTTTTCTTCCGAAGTTTTAACGAATATTTTTCCATTGTGATAGGCTTCAATGATACGTTTAGCCAAGGCAAGGCCTAAGCCCCACCCACGTTTTTTGGTGGTAAACCCTGGCTTAAATACCATGGAGACTTTTGATCGGGGTATTCCCTTTCCGGTGTCGGAAACATCAATGAAAACTTTCGAATCGCTTCCCCTCAGTATTTTTATAGCGATGGACCCTGAAGTGCCAATAGCGTCTACGGCATTCTTGCACAAATTCTCAAGCACCCATTCAAATAATGGGGCATGAACCATAACCGGAATGTTATCGGAAAGTGTGAATACTTCGATGTTTATTTTTGATGAAATCCGTGGCCGCAGGTAATGCACAACATTGTTCACCAGTGTTACAACATTTTCAGTCTTAAGCGTGGGCACTGAGCCAATGCTGGAGAATCTTTCTGTTACTACCGTAAGTTTTTTAATATCCTTTTCTAACTCAACAATGATATCCTTATTTCTGACAGTCGGATCATCACGCAATACCTCTACCCAGGCTATAAGGGAAGAAATGGGCGTGCCTAACTGATGGGCAGTTTCCTTAGCCAGACCAACCCAGACACGATTTTGCTCAGCGGCTTTTGAATAATTGAAAGCCAGGTATGCGATGAGTGCAAAAATGGCAATAACGGAAAGTTGTAAGTACGGATAAAGAATCAGCTGGGTGAGCAAAAATGAATTTTTGTAATACACAAAGCCCAGTACTTCTACATCACCAGCCTCGTTTCGATAAGTCATTTGAATAGGATCATAAAGTGCCTTCATTTCTTCAACCTGTTTATGAAGAAATTCTTCTTTTCGTTTTGCTGACCACGATTCATTGATGCTAATGTTGCGATACTGGTAGCTGTTCTCTCCGGTTATGTATATGGTGGGTATGGAATTATTTTTGAAAATAATTTCATCTGTTACGAAGAGTAGGTTCTCTGCTTCATTACTAAGGGTGTATTCGATAGCGCGTGCAAACAACTCAACCTGTTGGCGCTCGCGGTTCTTCAACTGATCCACTAAAATTTTTGTGTAGTAAATAGAACCAATGCTAATGAGCACTGAAGCAGTCAACACAACCCATTTAATCGAGGTATTGTTTTCGTAGAATTCCGAAGAGAGAATAGAAACTCGCTTATTCATGGGAGTTGAAAATTAAACAAAAATAGCGGATGCCCGGCACCCGCTATCAGTTCAATAATCAGGAAAGATTGGTTTATCAGCCCTTCATCATAAACCACTTGGCTAATACTTTGTAGTTAACCTTGGTGCCATGCATTAGAATACCCACCCGGTAAATTCTTCCGGCTATCCACGTAGTAAAAATAAAGCCCCCGATGAGCAATACCTGCGAGAGAATAAGCTGCCAAAGTGGTGGATCATAGCCTAAACGTCCTACCATCGCCACGGGTGACGTGAAGGGTATTATCGAAAACCAAAAACTTGCAGTGCTGTGTGGATCGTTGAGGATGAACATGAATAAGCCTAAATAGGCAATGATTAAAGGAAGTGTTATCGGAAAGGTAAACTGCTGGGCCTCTTGTTGAGAATCCACCGCAGACCCTACGGCTGCAAACATCGCCCCATACAACAAGTAGCCCCCTAAAAAATAAAAAGCAAAATTGAATACGATGTACCAGAAAGGAATTTCGTTTACAGATTTCAGCACATTCATTATTTTTTGATTGCTTTGCATGGCTTCTGCAACCTCAGGATCATCAACCTGTTGCATTACTTGTTCCATAGCCTGCTCCTGTGGGTTGTTCAGTCCAAACAGACTAAGTGTTACCGTTGATAAGACACTAATCAATATCACCCAGATCGTAAATTGAAGCAAGCCTACTGAAGCAATGCCCAGTATTTTTCCCATCATCAATTGAAAAGGCTTAACCGAAGAGACAATGACCTCAACAATTTTGCTGGTTTTCTCTTCAATAACACCCAGCATTATCTGCATGCCGTAAATCAATACAAACATGTAGATCAATACACCCAGGGCAAATCCTAGTATGTAAAGCATTCCGGTATTACTATCTTTCTCTTCCCCGCTTTCACTCAGGTTTATTGATTTCAGGTTAACCGAAGTCTTTAAACTCTTAATGGTTTCTTTATCAATATTGAATTGTTCGAGTTTGAGATCGTGGATATAGCGTTCAAGCATGCTTTCCAGGTCTCCCATTTTTCGGACGCCAGGGTTTTCTTTGGTATACAACGTTATGCCATCCGGCTTGGCAAGTTCAAATGAAGGAATGTAGAGTAAAGCAAAGTGGGATGATTGATTAAAGGTAGTTTTGGCATGGTCTAAACTTCCTGATAGAGGGATAAACTCAAACTTAGGGGTGTTTTCAAGCTTGATCTTACCACTTTCGTCAAGCACCTCTACCACTGTTTTACCAGCCGTTTCTTCCTGTTTCATTAATACATATCCCATTACGGCAATTACAGCCGGAAAAATGAGCGGCACTAAAATGGTGGCGATGAGAAAGGATTTTTTCTGAACACGGTTGAGAAATTCTCGCTGCATGATTAACCATATCTTGTTCATAGGGTAGTCGTGTTGTAGGTTATAAGGATGGGTCTTCTTTTACCAGGCTGATAAATATTTCACTCATGGTTGGTACTTTTTCAACAAAGCCATGAACTTCTGTTATTTCCACCAGGTCGCGAATCAGTTGATTAGGTGTTCCGGTGCCAAGAATGCGTACGGAAGAATGATAGAAACTATCTTCCGGGTTGCGTTGCTCAATTAAATCATATTTCTCTGCCGGAAGCTGAATGTTGCCCCGATGTTCAACTAAAAAGGTATTGGTTTTATACGCATCTTTTATTTCCTTTTTGGGGCCTTCCAATATTTTTTTTGATCGATTAATCAGTGTAATATGATCACAAAGGGCTTCTACCGTTTCCATACGGTGTGTAGAAAAAATAATGGTGGATCCTTTATCGCGCATCTCCAGAATTTCATTGGTGATGAGTTGCGCATTAATGGGGTCAAAGCCGGAAAAGGGTTCATCGAGAATAATAAGTCTTGGTTCGTGTAACACCGTGCTCACGAATTGCACCTTTTGGGCCATGCCCTTGCTTAAATCTTCAACCTTTTTATTCCACCAATCTTTAATTTCAAATTTAGTGAGCCATACTTTTAATTTATCCAATGCCTCCGCTTTGCTCATGCCTTTGAGCTGGGCCAGATAGAGGAGTTGTTCACCAACCTTAAGCTTCTTATAAAGCCCGCGCTCTTCCGGCAGGTAGCCTATGGTACCAATATGTTTTTCGCTGAGCTTTTCGTTGAAGATGGTGATGTCACCGCTATCGGCATCGATGATTTGATTAATGATACGAATAAGTGTTGTTTTGCCTGCTCCGTTGGGTCCCAAAAGGCCGTAAATACTTTTTTCAGGAATGGTGAGCGACACATCATCCAATGCAAGATGCTGTGTATAACGTTTGGTTACATTTTTGGCGGTAAGTGCTTCCACGAGTTTCTATTTTTAACACACGAATTAGTGTCAAAAGATAGAAAGGAATTACAGAAAACCTTGTTTACTGGCTAACGTGTTTGAAAACAATATTGCCCATGGAAACATCGAGATCGAAGTTAAGGGCATTTCTAGAGTCTTTTATGTAAGCTTCATTGGCATAGCTGCCATCATTCAGCTTTTTGAAACTTCTAGGCATTTTAATGCTGCATAGCCATGATTCTTTAATCCTGACTGAAACCGGTGTTTGATCAGTAAGGGGTAGTAAGATAACCAAATTGCCGGCGCCAACGCTTCCTTTAATGGTGTTTCCGGAAACGGAACCGCTACTAAAATCAAGCATAATATTTCCAAGGCCAACATCGGCTAAAATGAACTTACTTTTAGCGAGGCTTATATTTTTTGCGCTCACTGATCCCAGGTCTACTTTAAAGGCTAGGGTATCCATCGTGATCAGGTTATCGATCCCGTTGTAGTACCCCACGGTTACATCAGCACTGGCGGTATTAATTTTAAGGTTTTTTATAGCTAATCCGGAAAGGTCAATGTTGGCACTTCCCAGCCCATAGGAAAACTCAAGGTCGTAAGGTTTATTATCGGTCAGGTACATTTTCCAGATCTTATCTGAAGTTGGTTTTTCTGAACTGAAAACCTTGTATGAAATCGATTGGCTAAAACCCTTACTGCCTACATCCTCGAAGGAGAGGAAAACATCACACACTGTTCCCTTTATTTCTTTACTAAAATGGTGCGTATAGGCACCGGGCTCCTGGTTACTGAATACATTAAGTGTTTCAGGATTATGGCTTGGCTTGATAAAAACATTGCCGCTACTGGCTTTTATTTGAAGGTTGATGGTTTCACACGCGGAATTGTCCTCCACGGTGAATTGCTTCTTAATCTGACCAATGGCCAACCCAGAAAATAGTACGAAAATCCCCGAAATGCCTAAAATTCTCTGCATGCAGAATACAACGAGCAACAGCCCCAAGGGTTGCAGCTTGTAAGATTATTTAGAAAATAGTTAAAAAAGAGGGCTATCAGGGCTGTTTACGGCAATAAGGTCAATAAGGTTCGGCTATTAGTGGAAAAACTCCTTCATTTTTTCAAAAAATCCCTTGTCGGACGCATCCGGGTGGGGGGTGAAATTGGCCGAATGACGCAGATTCTCCAATGTGGCCTTTTCTTCTGCGTTAAGCCGCTTAGGTGTCCAAACATTTATATAAATGAGCTGGTCACCAGTTTCATAGCCATTGATATCTTTTATCCCCTTTCCGCGTAAGCGTAGGATTTTACCGCTTTGTGTGCCGGGATCGACCTTAATTTTTACTTTTCCAGAAATTGAGGGCACTTCAACAGATGTACCCAATGCTGCATCAATAAAACTGATGTATAAATCGTATATCAGATTATTGCCATCGCGTTTCAGCACTTTGTCTTCCTGTTCTTCAATCAGGATTAACAAGTCACCGGCAATTCCGCCTCCGGGGGCTTCATTTCCCTTGCCCGACATAGATAATTGCATGCCATCGCTAACCCCGGCAGGTATTTTAATACTTATAACTTCTTCTTTTGAGGTTAATCCGGAGTTGTCGACACCGGAAGGGCGCTTGTCAATAAGCTGACCTGATCCATTACACTGCGAACAGGTAGTGGTAGATACCATTTGACCAAGCATGGTGTTCACTACTTTGCGCATCTGGCCCGTGCCTTGACAAGCCGTGCAGGTTTTGAAGGTTACACCCTCGGCATGTACCAGGCGGTTTACTTTGATTTTCTTTTCCGCGCCATTGGCAATTTCCTCCAGCGAAAGTTTCAGCTTAATGCGAAGATTTGATCCTTTACGCTGACGCCTGCGGCCGCCCCCGCCACCAAAAAAACTATCAAACGGGCTACCTCCACCACCGAATATATCGCCAAACTGACTGAAGATATCTTCCATATCCATGGTGTGACCACCTCCAAATCCACCATTACCGCGTGAATGACCAAAGCGATCATACTGGGCACGCTTATTCGCATCACTCAGCACTTCATAGGCTTCAGCAGCTTCTTTAAATTTTTCCTCTGCCTCTTTGTTATCCGGATTTTTATCGGGGTGAAACTGAATAGCAACCTTCCGGTATGATTTCTTTATTTCCTCAGCCGATGCGCCTTTGCTTACGCCTAATATTTCGTAGTAATCTCTTTTTGCCATGATAAAGCCTTTACTGACCCACTACTACTTTAGCGTAGCGGATTACTTTTTCGTTTAACAAATACCCGTGCTCAACAACATCCATAACTTTTCCCTTCAACGTTTCATCCGCAGCAGGAACCTGTGTAATAGCTTCGTGTATATCAGCGTTAAAATCTGAACCGGGTTTTATGTCCATCAGTTTTACACCGCTTTGCTCCAGTACTTTTTTGAATTTATTAAAGATGAGTTGAAAGCCTTCCAGCTCTTTACTCTCTCTTCCCATCAGAGCTTTTTCCGCACGTTCGAAATCATCAAATACTGGCAAAAGGGACACAATTACCTGCTCACCGGCTGTTTGAATCAATTCCATTTTTTCTTTGGCTGTTCTGCGCCTGAAGTTTTCAAACTCAGAATAGAGCCGTAAATATTTATCTTTTGCTTCTGCCAATTCGTCCTGTAATTTGCTTAGTTCTGCCTGAATTTTGGGCTCATCTGAACCATTTAGGGTTTCAAATGACTCAGGGGAATCTTCTGGGATCATTTCTGTACCCTCGGGCATAGATTCATTGTGCAAATCCTGATCAGTTTGCGGGTTGTTTTCCATGGTAAACAGCTCTTAATGTTAAATTCAACCTTAAAATGTCAATAATTCTGCCAATTGCCTTATTGGTGTCAGAGTGACATAAATAAAAGGAATTGGTCATTGGTCCACTAGTCATTAGTTATTTTGGCCAATGACTTTCAATGGAGATTTCTCCAGATCAGATCTTTCAGCTCTACAATTCCCTTGTTGGTAACGGAAGAGATAAAAACATAAGGAATATCCGTTGGCAATTCATTTTTTATTGCGGCTACCAATTCTTCATCCAGCATATCCGATTTAGAAATGGCAAGAATTCTTTTTTTGTCGAGCAGCTCAGGGTTATCCTTCCGTAACTCGTTCAATAAAATTCCAAATTCCTGTTTGATGTCTTTTGCATCGGCAGGCACAAGAAATAATAGCAATGAATTACGTTCAATATGACGTAAAAAGCGAATGCCTAACCCACGGCCCTCTGCTGCTCCTTCAATGATTCCCGGGATATCGGCCATTACAAAGGATTTATCATCGCGATAGGACACCACGCCCAGGTTTGGTGTTAAGGTAGTAAAAGGGTAGTCGGCAATTTTTGGTTTGGCCGCTGATACTACCGAGAGCAACGTTGACTTTCCGGCATTCGGAAAACCCACTAACCCCACATCAGCCAACAGTTTTAGTTCAAGAACAATCCACTCTTCTATGCCAGGTTCACCGGGTTGCGCAAAGTTTGGTGCTTGCCGGGTTGATGTTGCGAAATATAAATTTCCTCTTCCGCCACGTCCGCCCGGGGTAAGAATAAATTCCTGACCATCTTCGGTAATCTCAACACGCACTTCTCCGGTTACGGCATCACGCGCAACTGAACCCAGCGGCACATCAATTATTTCATCTTTACCTTCGGCACCTGTACAGTTTTGTGATTCACCGGCCGTGCCCGACTGCGCTATAATGTGTTTTCTGAATTTTAGGTGTAGAAGAGTCCACATTTGTGAGTTGCCCCGCAGAATGATATGACCACCCCGGCCGCCATCGCCTCCATCAGGTCCGCCTTTGGGAACAAATTTTTCACGATGGAAATGAAGGCACCCTGCGCCTCCCGCACCGGAGCGCGAGCAGAATTTTACATGATCAATAAAATTGGGGGACGACACGATTGTTTATAACAAAAGATGTTTATCTATTTCGCGGCAGAGGTTAGTAAATATCTGATCAATATCACCTACACCAACAACAGCAGAATATTTTCCGTGTTTTTGGTAATACTCTGCTACCGGAACGGTTTCTGCTTTGTACACAGAAATCCTGTTTTCAATAACTTCCGGCTTGGCATCATCGGGTCGGTTTTCTTTATTGGCGCGTTCAGCCAAACGAGTTTTTAATTCTTCCTCATTAACCATTAATTCCACCAGAGCAGTAATACCCGTATTCTTTTTGGTCAGTAAAGCATCCAGGGCCTCAGCTTGCTTTACTGTTCTTGGAAATCCATCGAAAATAATTCCCTTAATATTTCCACTGGTTTTGATTTTGTCATCCACCATATCAATCACTACCTGATCAGGAACCAGGTTTCCTTTGCTCATATAGTCCTGTGCAAGCTTGCCGAGGGGAGTACCTTCTCTTAAATGCTTCCGGAAAAGATCACCGGTAGAGATGTGAATGAGTTGGTACTTGTCGATAAGCTTGGCGCTTTGAGTGCCTTTTCCTGCGCCAGGAGGGCCGAAGAGTACAAGATTAATCATGATGTAGGTGATTTAAGGATTCGCAAGATAGTGATCTATTCTTATTTAGCCGATGACTGAGTGCATAAGCCGGGGAGGAACTCATAAAACTTGCCATTATCTGGTGGTCAGGTGTTGCTTTGCTTATAAATGTCTTTCAGGTTTCTTCCAAGTCCTTCGTAATCGAGGCCGTAGCCAAGAATAAATTCATCTTCGATATCGAAGCCAACATATTTTGGTTGCACGGCATGCTGGCGGGCAGGTGCTTTGCGTACCAGGGTAACTACTTCTACTGATCGTGTGCCTAGACTTCGGAGTTCTTCCACCACTTTACTTAAGGTTAGTCCAGTGTCCATAATATCTTCCACGATGAGAATATCCTGGTTGAAGATACTTTCATTTAATCCGATAAGGGTACTCAGTTGACCGGTACTTGCCGTGCCCTGATAGGAAGAATGTTTTACAAATGATATGCGACATTCCAGGGTTATTTGCCGGATGAGGTCACTGGCAAAAATAAAGGAACCGTTAAGGATGGGCAGAAAGAGTGGAATGCGCCCAACATAATCATGATTAATCAGATCGGCCAATTCAACAACCTTGGCTTTGATCTTATCTTCGCTGATGAATTTTTTAAACGTGAGGTCTTTGAGCTTCATACATTTACAAATGGCCGCAAAGATAGAAAAGGATTCAACTATCGGATGGATGTGCTACAATTTCAATATGAATCGTCTAACGCAAACGAATTTTTGCGATGCATCCATTGTCCTTTGGTAAAATCAGGAAAGGCGAGCGTTTCACCTCCTAATCGGATAGATGTTTCTGAAAGCGGTGTAATGGCACTCCAGGCTACAGCATCATAAACATCCATTGGGGGTTGTGCTTTTCTTTTTACTGATTCGATGAAAGCATTCAAAACAAACCAGTCCATGCCGCCATGACCTGCACCGGCAGCATCACTGGAATACTTTTTCCAAAGCGGGTGATCGTATTTATCCAGCCAGGGTTGGGCATCTTCCCAACGATGTGCCTGTTTACTCTGGCCTTCAATGTAAATGGATTTGTTCACATCCATCCAAATACCGTTGGACCCCTGTACACGAAACCCAATGGAATAGGGCCGTGGCAAATTTGTATCGTGTTGTAGTAAAATAGTTTCCTCGTTGGCACATTTGATCATGGTGGTGACCACATCGCCCAATTTGAATTTTATTTTGGCATTGGGATGGTTTTCTCCACCATGTTTTATGATGTAGTCATTAAGTCCGCGTGCTTTGGAAGAATAGGAAACCAGTTCCGTAAACCGGTTACCACGATTAATATTAATCATCATGGCCACAGGCCCGATACCATGGGTGGGGTATAGATCACCATTGCGGTGTACAGAATGTTCAGTGCGCCATTGTGCTTCCGAAAATCCTTTCTCGCCAAACTCCACACCTCCGCCATAGGGTTTTTTACCATCGTTAAATTTTACTTCACGTAAATCATGCTGATAGCCGCCTTGCAGGTGCACGAGTTCACCAAAAACATTTTGCCGAACCATGTTCAGCACAGCCATGACATCGCGTCTGTAGCAAACATTTTCCAGCATCATTAAGGGCTGGCCGGTGCGCTCGGATGTTCGCACCAGTTCCCAACATTCTTCAATGGTGCCTCCGGTAATTACCTCGCATCCTACAATTTTTTCAGCATTCATCGCATCAAGACATTGTACGGTGTGCCATTCCCACGGAGTGGAGATGATCACGGCATCAATGTTTTTATTTTCCAGCATCTTCCGATAACCATACGGGCCTTCCAGGATTACCTGTGGTTTTGGCTTGCCTGCTTTTTGAACCATATTCAGACTCATGTCCATCATAACCTGTTGTATGTCGCACAACGCAACAACTTCCACATCATTTCTGCGAAGGGCCAGGTCTAAATGATTTTGTCCGCGTAAGCCAACACCAATAAACCCCAATCTAACTTTTGGTGCTTGGTCTTGTCCAAATAAAACGGATGCCGGTATGATCGAAAAAGCAGCTCCTGCCATAGCCGTTGCTTTTACAAATGTTCTGCGATCGGTTTTCATAGGATTTAAAGTTCTTTCATTAAATGAGTATACAGAGTAATCATGCTTTTGATGTCATGCTTGTGCACTTTTTCATCCGGTGTGTGCGGATATTGCTGAGGTGCACCGACAAAACACCAATCGAACGGAAGATTTGACGTTTGTAATTCACGACCATCGCTGGAGCCCATGCCTTCTACTTCTAATTGAAAATCGAGTTTGTGTTTTTGGGCAATGTTGATGATACACTCTACATACTTCTTTCTTGGGATGTTCCTGTCGCGCATGGAAATAGCCACGCCTTTGCCAGGTTCTACGCCATCCGAAACCCAGGTGATGTCAGCAATGAGCGCCTGATGCACACCCCATTGCTCGTGCATATATTTAGCGAGGTACGGAACAGAGCCTCCGCCATGTTCTTCCCAACAGCTGAAAGCGATAACACCGTCTTTCAAGGTCTCAGCAACTTTCAGTGCTGCATAAACACCAAGCCGGTTGTCAAGGTAGGCGGTTTGTATGTATTGCTTTGTTTCCCGGAAATCGATTTTATAGGTGAGGGATGTGCCTCGATCGATGGTGCGACCGAAACGATAAAAAGCGTGGTTCTCCTTGTCGTATTCCAGTTCGCAATCAATTGGTCCACGTCTATCACGCCCCACTAAACGGGTACCCATTTCTGCCTCCGGACTTCCAATAGGTAATAGCTGATTGAAATACCGAACCGTAAACCCAATACTGTCCATGTGTGCAAAAATGACGGTGCGGGGTTTACCGAATTTCAACAGCAGGCAATCCTGAAATTCTTCACCCTGAATAATAACAGGTTGGGTCTTCCACGATTTCTTTGCTTTGCTGATGTATTTCAACAAAAATTCCTTCATGGCAAATTCTTCACCTGACGGGGCATGCACTTCGCATAGTTGTTTAAGCAACCGGTAATCGCTTCCAAAGGTGGTTTCGATTTTTTTATCTCGCGGCATAGTATTTGGTATGCAACTTACGATTTTGAACGAAAAAATATTTGCTCCAGGGCCGCATGTCCCTGCCTACCGGATGGCAGGCCCGTGTTCTTGATCAACGCTGATTTCTATACGCGCATCCCACTGCCAGGCCGATCCCGATATATATCGGGAAGAAATAGGCGTAGCCCAAGCACACTGAAAATATTTGGAGTGGAAATTTAAAGTTTGATGTCTACTACTTAGATTTCTTATTCTGTTAAAGTAGAACTAAATTTTGGTATAAAAGCTCAGTAAATGACGTTTATTTTAAATCAGGCCAACTCTATTGCCAATAACATGCTAAAAGAATTACGCGATAAGAACCTTCAGCAGGATCGATCGCGCTTCAGGCAACGGGTGGAGCAACTGGGTTCTATTCTCGCTTATGAAATTTCAAAGCATTTACCCTATAAAACCGAGAACGTTGATACACCATTGGGAACATCCATTATCCACGTGTTGTCGGAGCAACCGGTTTTGATTACGGTGCTGCGCGCAGGAATACCCTTCTTCCAGGGCTTTCAATACTTTTTTAGTGAAGCTGATTGTGGTTTTGTAGGTGCGCAGCGTAAGGAAAGCGCAGAAGCCATTACCATCGACCTGGACTACCTTGCCTCTCCTGAATTGGAGGGTAAGCAATTGATTGTGATCGATCCCATGCTGGCTACCGGTAAATCATTTGTAAAGGCCATTGATGCGTTGCTCCGGTATGGCAAGCCTGCACATGTACACATTGCCGCACTTGTGGCTGCACCTGAAGGGATTGCGTACTTGAAGGAGAAACTTAAACTTCCGTATTCGGTGTACACCTGTGCACTGGATGAAAAGCTGAACGCACAATCGTACATTGTGCCCGGGTTAGGCGATGCAGGGGACCTAAGTTATGGTGTGAAGCTATGATGCTCAACTTGCCATTCAGTGATTAACCATGATTTTATTCGAAGTAAAGTTTGCATACTGAAACTATGACCGAAGAGCTATTAAAAGCATTGCCCGTCTATTTTTCGTGTCTTATCAAGTTTGTTATCGGGCCGATTGCAGGATACGGCCTGGGGCTGCATATCATAACCACTATTCTCACAACGATAGCGGGCATGATGACCAGCGTGGTAGCCTTTACCTATTTTGGCGATTGGCTGCGCGCTAAAGTATTGAAGCGGTGGATTGCCAACCGGAAAAAATTCAGTCCGGGTAACCGGAGAACGGTGCGTATTTGGCAACGTTTTGGATTAATTGGTGTGGCTGGACTCACTCCGCTCTTGCTCACGCCTATTGGCGGAACTGTCATTGCCGTCAGCTTCGGTGCGCCTAAAGAAAAAATTATACTTTATATGTTGGTGAGCGCTTCTGTTTTTGCGGTATTATTCTCCGCAGCCATTTATGGCTTTGGTGAAGCTGTAATTCCGGAAATGTTCCGTCCTTCGTAACCTACACGCTATGCATCCCGATTCTAAAAAATCTTCTGATATATCGCTTAAGCGGAGTCATATTATCGGACAGATTATTGCGATGTTGGCTACCCTGGGATTTATAAGTGCCGCTGTATATGTAACCATTAATCCGGATCCTCCGGGGAGTAACGTGATTTACGAAGGAACCGTACAGGAAATCGGACCAACAGAAATACCTACGGACTCCAGGTTTGGTGGCTACAGAACGGTGTTATACTTGAAAATGACTGGCCTCGATGAAGTATTAGGAATACGTGAACCGGACTCTAAAGATCTGGATCAATACGCGGCACAGATTCGGCCAGGAGATAACATAAAAGTTCACTTTTGGTCAACTGGTGAGATAGGGAGTAATCTGAATTTTAGCCTTTATCAAATTGAGAAACAAGGCAAAATGATCATGGCTCCTCATGAGGGCGATAACACATTTATTATAATGTTCATGTATGGCATGGCAGGTTTATGCCTGTTGTTATTCATTTATCTGTTTTGGGATTATAAAAGGAAATTCAGTTCTCGTCCTTAAAAAAGTACAATAAATGTGTTGAATAATCAAATCGGAATTTAACGCAACGTGCTCACCGTGCAGGTTTTGATTTTTTACCAGCTATAAAATAGCGGTTGTACTTCGCTAACAAAGCTGCCTCTTGCGTTGATAAGGTACGGTTCTCAGCGATGCGTTTTAATACGTTCCGCGCAAACCAGGTTCCATCATAACGACCGGGCATCGTATGAAATGCATTGAATTGACCCATCAGGTAAAGGGATAGGCGAGGGGTGATCATTCCAGCCAAGCGGCTGTAATACCGTGATAGGAACATCATGGATTGTTGTGCGATTTCCGTTTGCCGATGATTACCCGGCTCATGATACAGACTCAGGTAGTGCAAAGCCTTCAGGTGGTAATCCAGGTAAAGCTGGTTGACTTGATCCCGACAGATCCGTTTGTTTATCTTTTTCAGCAAAGCAATAAGCTTGTTCATTTCTTCCAACTGCACTTCCCGATCCTGAAAAAAATTAAGGGTAGGTTCCCAAGCCTCAACGTTATAGCGGGCCAGGGTGAATACATCAAACTCATACACATTATCTGAGCTGATTACATGCTCACGAATACTGGGCTCGTTACTCAGAAAAAGTTTTTTTAAGTAAAACAACAGTGGACTGTATACAGCCTCTCCAAAAGAGGGCAGGTATTTTCCGTCCGGATGACTTATGATTTTCGATTTACCAGTTTCTTCCGTCAGCTCATCCAGCCATTGATCGGTATAAGCATTTCCCGATTCCACTTTTGTGAGCACCAACTTCTCACACGGTACTTCACCAAACTGGGTCATGTATTGAAGAAAGGCAAGTTGATTGAGTTTAAACCCTCTGAACCTCGGGCTATCCGGATAATCGAGCTTGCACAACGCCTCCAGTGAAAGCCAGCCGTTGCGAACATAATCAAATGTGTAGGTTTGAATATCCACCAGCTGCCTGCGAAACTTCTCTACATGTTTGTGATGCACACCCGGCTGAACCAGTAAATCAATCAGGTTAGACTGCGCTACCAGAAATGAGTTGTTGAATTTTCGTGTAGCGGCATAGTTATCCCATACCAATGAATCGCGATAGTTCTGCCGCTCGAATAAAATGATTTCGTGGTAAACCGAAAGTACGCGTACGAGTGAATTGTTTATCGCGTGGTCTATTATATCCGCATACTGCCCGGGTGTGATCTGCCCCGCTACCATAAGTTCAAACAAGTAAGCAATCATGCCCATTACCCGTGCTTCCACTTCGGCCGGTGGTATTCCCTGCGTGAAGCGGGGATCCAGTTGCCTTTCCCAGTAGGTGAAGTCGTGCTTAACCCGATCAAATAGTTCTTCACCCTCCAGTTTTTTGGCCAATACCAGTTTCAGCGAAGCTTTGCGGTGCAGACTAAGGTAAGGCTCAACCTCCTGTAGCAACCGGGTATTCGTGTTCAGCAGTATACGCAGCGAATCGTTACTTAACGTATCCAGCGCACGATAAGGCGTTTCACGAATAGCCTGCCTGAACAAATCATAGCCATGCCGAACCACCAGGGTATCCGCTACGATCGGTTCGCTGTTATGCTGACGCAGTACCTCAAGCAGGATACGCGCGCGTTTTTGTTGCAGACGAAGATTATTTTCTTCCGTGCCTTCTACGGAGGAGTACCCTTCAATGATGGCCTGAAGAATACTGTAATTGTTTTCGCGCAGAAAGTCGATCACACGTTTCACACTTTCTGGTTTTGCTTCAGCGCTGTTCTTTTCAAAATAGAGTTCAAAGCTATGGCGCACAGCTTCCCGATCGGGCGCGCGATACGGAATGTAATTGAATTTACCGATACCGTATCCATTCATCTTACGCAGTTCGTGAAAACGGTTGTAGGGTTCGCACGCGGCTGTCTCGAGTGCCGGTAACTGCGGGGCAAAGCCGGTGGGAAGTTTATCAGTTTGGTAGCGTGCTTTGCGGAACAACAAACCGCGCACCTGCAGGGTTACGGGTTCAGCAAGATGTTCGGGTAGGGTATACAGCGGTATCCAGTTGTGTTGGAAAAAGAAACCGCCACCGCCACCCGAGAAAAACCTTTCACGGTTGCGCGGGTAGAACTGCAGTAGTCTTTTTTTGCGCGATACATCGGTAAAGAAAAGGGTGTCGGCCTTCAGTTCATCCACCCAGGCATCGAGCGTGGGTTGCACAGTGGGCAAGAGTTGTTTTCGTTTGAAGCGATAGCGGCTCGTTCCTGTCTGCAGGGTAAAGCGTCTAAAGAACGGAGGCAGCTTGGTAAAATCGTTGGCCACCAGCCAGGTCGACTCCGGAGTGAGCCGCACTTGCACGCGCCCTTTGATGCGTTTGTTTTTCTTTTTTAAAGTGAGGTCGCGGTAGGTTACTGTAATCGAATCCTGCATGGGTTCGGGTTCCGCAAAGAACTGGGCTGCGGCAAGCAAGGGCCAAGTGAGTAGAAGCCATAACAGGTTGAGGCGCAGGACAGTCATAAGCGTATACCTTACACGCTAAATTGGTGAAAGTATTGTGACAAGTGGTGACGAAAATTGAGTAACCCAATTTTATTCAAGGAATCAATCAAATATTTTACTCATGCCTTATCGCCTCCACCGGATTTAATCGCGAAGCGCGTATGGCCGGGTAAGTGCCGAAAACAATTCCGACCAAAATGGATAGTGTGGTGATTACAAAGAATGCCTCGCCATAGGAGTTTTTCTCCACATAAGATTTGGCGTGTAAATGCTTTGTTGGTGAAGAACACCAACAAAGGCTTAGAAGCTGGCCTACAAGCTTATTGACAAAGGGCACAAAGAAAAGTAAGCATCCTGGACAAAGCCGCAGAAGAGGTTGCCTATGTTGCTTATTTTATAGAATCGAAAGGGCTTCCTGAAACCGCTAAAAAAATTGTTAATGAATCTTTCTTGTTTTTTCACAAGCTCGGAGACAGCAGGATAAAGCATAAACCTTGTAGCTTCACAGCATGGCGCGAGGAGGGCTGCCGATGTGTGAATTTCAGAAAAAAGTATGTTGTAGCGTATTTGGATACAGAGATGGAGATAATCATTTGTGACTTTGCCCTTCAAAAGCTCTTACCTAGTTATCATCACTGCCTCCCCTTATAGTTTTTCTCCAACAGGGTTTGGTATGTAAATGCTTTGTTGGTGAAGAACACCAAAAGGCTGAGCATATTCAGGTATTTTGTCTAGCAGACTTTTCTCTACACTATTTGTTACAGAATACTGTGAAGTTTACATACTATACCAGGTGCCTTTACCGCTACCATGTTTCTGTATCAGGTTTGCTTTGAGTAATCGCTCCAGGTGTTTTTTAACGGTGTTCCTGTTCGCCTTGGTGAGGGTAACCAGCTCTCCAATAGTTGCCTTACCTCTCGACTTAACATGCGCCAGCATTTGAACAGATAAGGGTGGCAAGGAGGTTAGCAGTGATTGCTCTTGCTGAAGTTTGTATTCCAGTTGATTTTTTTGTTCATGTAAAGTGCGTAGGAAGAAGCGCAGCCACGGGTGCCAATCGGGGGCTGGTTTACGCAAGGTGCTTTGTGTTTGCCGCAAGGAGAGGTAGTATTGATTCTTACTTTGTTCGATTACGGCTTCCCATGAGCTATAGGGAACATAAACGTATCCGGCCTGTATCATTAGCCAGGTAGTTAAAATCCTGGAAAGTCTCCCGTTACCATCCTGAAAAGGATGGATGGCCAGGAAGACAACATTGAATATGCCAATAATCAATAAGGGGTGTAATTCTTTCTCACGAATCGACTGCTCTAACCACACCATCAGGTCACGCATATGATGAGGTGTTTCAAAAGGCATGGAAGTTTCAAAAATTATCCCCAGACTTTTTCCGTCAGCATCAAACGCCTCTACGTGATTTGACGATGTTTTGTAGTTGCCCCGGTGCCAGTCATCTTTTTCACTGTAGTTGAGTAGATCGCGGTGAAACTGTTTGATGTAGTTTTCTGTAAAGGGTGTGGTAGCATAATGTACGAATAAGGCGTTCATCACATCCGCATAGCCGGCCACTTCTTGTTCATCTCGCGTTGCAAATGATTTGGTTTTGAGGTTAGCCAGCAATCGCTCAACCTGTTGGTCGGTTAACTGGCTTCCTTCAATACGCGTTGAAGATCCTATACTTTCAATGGTAGCTACACGTTTCAGGTTGCTTAATTGTTCCGGAGCTAATTGACCTAATGCACGCCATGCTCCTTTAAACTCATCAAGTTCTGCAATCAGTCTGAGGATATCAGGTGTGATTTTTAGTGAAGATATATCCGGTGTACCCATATATGTACCCAAATATACCCAAAAAAGTATTTATTTAACCATAAATACCCATAAGTTAAGCTATTGATCTCTCCTCAAAAAAATAAAATCCCCGCCTTCATCACCCACCTGGCCAATGGGGCCATATTGGGGTACCTGGCCATTCGGACTGTTATTGATCACGGCAATTTTAAACGTGCCGAAAAGTTCTTCCGCTGAGATTAACGGCTTGTCGTTGTTGATAAGGTTTTTGTTGAGGTAGGTGATGAATACACTTTTGTCGGGAACGGTTTTCAAGGCACCACTGGTCATGGCCTTACGACTGGGCAGCTTGTACATCTCCAACATGGCGCGGCTGTTGCCAAAGGATGCCGAACGCTCTTTGAAAATACCTCCGCTGAAACACGCATCGGTAATCAGCAACGTGTGTTTCGATTGAATGCCGCCAACGTAATCACGGATGGTGCTGTTGGAAAGCCATTGCGCTTTTGAAGTCATGGAAGCATCGGCAGGTAACCAGAAACCTTGTTTGAGGCGCTCATCCCAAATGCCGTGCCCGGCATAAAAAATGAGTACATGATCGCGTTCCGTAATTTTCTGCGCCAAGGCATCAAATGATTCAATGATTTGTGTACGCGAAGGATTGCTGAGCAACGTGATGTTTTCTGGTTCAAAGGTATAGAAGGTTTGCAGTACCTGTTTTAATTCACGCGCATCATTTACTGGGTTATCCAAATCCTGAATGGCGTTATCCTGGTATTGGTCCACGCCAATAATCAGTGCGTAGTACTTCCGCTTGGTCAACTCATCATACAGGAGTTTGCCCTGTTCATCATCCGGATTGATGGGTTGCGTTTCTGCCGCGATCACTTCGGGTGTTACTGGCTTTACTTTTGCCACTTCAATTTTGCCCGAGGAAAAAGCCGGACAGGTTTTTAAGCCGATTTCACCGCGCCATTTACCGTGCAAAATTTCCTGGCCGTTTTCATTGGCGTACGTGAGTTCGTTGATACCCAGGCATACGATGAAAATGGTTTTATATATGATCTCAATACCTCGTAGTTTGATATGCCCGTGTTTGGAAATGGAGCCGGTAAGTTTAATTCTCGTGGAATCTTTCCCGTTTTGCGTTTTGGTAAACACATAACCCTCTAACACCAATCCGCTTTGTGTTAAGGTATACTCCGTGATAAGCGGATCGCCCATGGGTACGTTCGTGGTGCCCTTCCAGGTGCCCGTTAAATCAGGCACTTGCGCGAGAACAGCGAAGCCAAAAAACAGGAACGGAATAAGAAAAACGCTTTTTTTCATGCGAGAGGGTTGAATGACTTAAAAAGCTTTGTGTTGAGTTGTTGAATATACGAAAAGAAGGTTTAGTAACCAGTCCTATTAGATATTAGTAATGTGATGTAGTGAGATACCAAAACAAGTATTTACCCCTTTCTTTGTTCAGTTATCCTCAGCGAGATAAGTTGAACACCTTCTTTCCATTTGAAGTATAATTCGGGAAATATGAACACGCTGGTTATTGACAAGAAAAAATATGTACTAGTAGCACAACGCGAGTACGAAAGACTTTTAGAAAAAGCCGTATCAAAAAAACAGGCAGCCCGAAAATTGAGCCTTGTTGAAGGCAAGAAACTGGCTTACAAGTTTATTGACAAATGGCACAAAGAAAAGTAAGCATCCTGGACAAAGCCGCTGAGGAGGTTGCCTATGTTGCTTATTTTATAGAATCGAAAGGGCTTCCTGCAACCGCTAAAAAATTTGTAAATGAAGCTTTCTCATTTTTCCAAAAGCTTGGAAACAGCAGGATGAAGCATAGACCTTGTAGCTTCACGGCATGGCGCGAGGAGGGCTACCGATGTGCGAATTTCAGAAAAAAGTAGTGACTTTGCCCTTCAAAAACTCCTTACCTAGTTATCACCCCTGCCTCCTGTGTAACTTGCCTGTCGGCTGACAGGTTCTTCGCCAACAAAGACAATATGCTTCTCCTTAATCGGCAGATCATTTTGGCAAAGCCTGCCCCTGCATAACTTTGGTTCCTTGTCCGGACGCAACTTTCCATTCGTTTTTTATCTTAACACAAACCTCAATTCGTTGCACGGTTAAATTTTCCTTTTGACCATCGGGCCAAATACGAACCACACTTACTCTTCTGTTTACAATAGCCGTTGTATTGTAAATGCGAATGTTGGTTTTTTCAAGGGGCTCCGTTTTTAAATCGCTAAGCCCAACGCCTGGCCGGCAGTGAAACTTAATATAGTCTACCTTATCGAACCATTCTCCGGAAGGAATGGCTCCAATAAAATCTTCCGTAAGAAAATTTTTTAATTTCACAGAGTCTTTGTTAACCAATGCTTTCTCAAAAGAAATAATCAAGTTATAGATTCTTTCCTTTTCGGATTGTCCAAAGGCGCTGGTTACAATGAGAAGAAAAATGAGAATGACTGTGCTTTTCATTTTTTCGATCAAATAATTAGGAATTACTTTCATCCGGCAATACTTCTATGTCATGAATTAGTACCCGTTTTGCGATCGCTTGCCCTGTTTTTGTCGCAGCGAGTCCGCCCATAGCGGTCTCCTTATAACGAGTTTCCATGCTGGCGCCAATTTCGCCCATAGCTTCAATCACTTCATCAACAGGTATCACGCTGCTTACGTTGGCCAACCCAATTTGTGCGGAACTAAACGCAATGGCTGCCGCACTCGCGTTGCGAACAATGCAGGGCACTTCTACAAGTCCCGCAACCGGGTCGCACACCAGTCCAAGCATACATTGAACAGTAATGGCTACGGCATTAAAAATCTGATCGGTGTTGCCGCCCAAGCAATACACAATGGCGGCTGAGCCCATGGCGGCAGCGGTTCCGGTTTCGGCCTGGCACCCACCTACGGCACCGGCAATACTGGCTTTCTGTTCCATGATCAGTGCCACACCGGCAGCGAGCAACATGGCTTCAATAATTTTTTTGTCGTCAACGTGGTGAATTTCCTGAAGCGTGTACAACACGCCCGGCATAATACCACTGGCACCTGCGGTTGGTGCAGCCACCACACGGCCCATGCAGGAGTTTACTTCTTTTGCCGCTAAGGCACGTGAAATCAGATTTTGAAATTCTTTCGATAAAACCGGTAACGGATAGTTGTATACTTTTTTTGCTCCGTTGCTAACCATTCCCGAGCGTGAAGTCATATCCTCGGTGAGGCCGGTAACTACGGCTTCCTTCATCACTGTCCACGCTTTTGTCAGGCCGTCATTAATTTCCTGATCAGTACGGTTCTTCTGACTTTTCTCGTAGTCTATTACTACCTGCACCAGGGAGATGTTTTTTTCTTCCGCGTACTTTTTCCAGTTTTCAAACGAATCAAAAAAGAAGGCCATAGGAATAGTGAATTAAGAATATTGAAAAAGAATCCTAGTCCGAAGGTACAAAGAAATGGCTCACAACTATTTCAAATAGCTCAATGTTCTAGCCAAACCAACTCAGCAATTTTTTGAATGGCCACAAGGCTGATAATGATAAGAAAAAGAATGGTTACGGTACGGGAGGATACTTTATGACTGGATAATACCCCAAGGGGGGAACCAATAATGACCCCAATAGAAAGCGGTAAAATCAGGGGTAAAACGATAAGACCTTTACTGTGCGGAATAACATTGGCAGGTTCAAAAAATAGATTATTGATGGAAAGCCACAGCGCAATGGCGAAGATCGTACCGAAGGAAATGGATTTGGCCTTAAGGATGTCTACTTTTTGCCACAGGTTTAATAAGGGAATAATCAATGTTCCCCCTCCTAGTCCGGTGAGTGCTGCCGCGCTGCCCGCGGTGCCTCCGGTAATGATAAGTTTTGTTCGTGTTACATGTTCATCTTGCGGATTGGAAAGTCTCAGTTTTTTGAACGTCTGAAAAATGATAATGAACATAAAAGCAATTACCACCACATTGAACAGTTCGCGCGAGTAGAAATCAGTTTTAACCACCAGCTCAAAAACAATAAACGACATCACTACGGCACCTAAGGCAGTCCATGCCGTTTCACTTATATAAAATTTCTTCTGCCGGATGGTGGTAGCCATATTGGCAAACGAAGATACCATGGTGGCAAAAATGGAATTGGCAATGGTAGCACTGACCACATAATTATCGGGCACGCCAAAATGGGTGAGCACTAGTGGTATTACCGCCAGCATCATAAAGCCTGTGCCAATGCCGGTTAGTCCGGCAATAAAACCACCAATCAATCCGGCCAATGCTAAAAGTAAATTTTCAATCATGAATGCTGGAAAGAAGGTATATTTCCAAAGTTAATGCCTGTGATGAATAAACTTACCATTCTGTTTCTTTTATGCTGTACAACTTCCTTTGCCCAGGAGGTTGATGTGTGGCAGGTATTATCGGAAGTGGGTTTTGAAACCCAGCCCAACCGCGAAACAGGTTTTGAGATAGAATCACCCAAATTCAGCAAGCGGTTGTGGAGTTACAATGGAAAGGTAGTTCGGGTAAAGGGTTACCTGATACCGATGGCGGAACTTGGAGGAAGAAATGAATACATGCTTTCGTCCTTGCCTTTTAATCAATGCTATTTCTGTGGTGGTGCCGGACCGGAAACCGTGGTGGAGGTACAAACGAAACAAAACATCAGGTTTGTAACGCGTCAGATTATGATGGAGGGAATTTTATTTTTGAATGAATCCGACCCGGATCATCATATGTATATTATTAAAGATGCGAAACTTATTGATTGATTTGTTGATGGGTTGATTCGTTAATTTGAAAATTTGAGGATTTACTGATTTGAAAATGTATTGATTTGAAGATAATATGAGATATTATTTAACCACAGTTATTTTGTTCGCACACCTGGCACTAAATGCGCAGTCGGGTGATGAGCAATTCATTCGAAAAATTTATGATGAGGCGCTTGCACGCGGGCAATCCTATGAAATGCTGGAGCATCTCTGTACGAAAATTGGTCCACGCTTAAGTGGCTCACCGGGTGCTGCGGCTGCCGTAGAGTGGAGCCGGCAGGTGATGCAAGCGTATGGTTTTGATTCGGTGTGGTTGCAACCGGTAATGGTGCCGCATTGGGTGAGGGGCAATAAGGAAATAGGGCGAATTGTCAATTCACAAAAGCTAGGATCAGAAGAAGTGAACATCTGTGCGTTGGGAGGCTCGGTAGGAACTGGCGCTGCCGGAGTGTTGGCCAACGTGGTGGAGGTGAAAACGTGGGATGAGCTGATGCAATTGGGCGAGAAAGGTGTGAAGGGAAAGATCGTTTTCTTTAACCGCCCGATGGATCCAAAAATCATTCCTATGTTTAGTGCATACGGTGGTGCAGTTGATCAGCGTGCCAATGGTGCTTCAGAAGCAGCTAAGTTGGGGGCTATAGGAGTTATTGTTCGGTCGATGGGTGTGAACCTGGAAGATTATCCGCACACCGGTTCGTTGCGGTATGCGTTAAACGTTCCTAAAATTCCAGCTATCGCGATTGCCACACGTCATGCTGAATTGCTGAGCAACCTTTTGAAAGATGACAAGGATTTAAAATTTTATTTCGAAACGCATTGTAAAACACTACCCGATGCACCTTCCTTTAATGTAATTGGCGAGTTGAAAGGCACACAATTACCAACTGAATTTATTGTAGTAGGTGGGCATCTTGACAGCTGGGATTTAGGCCAGGGTGCGCACGATGATGGAACCGGTTGTGTACAGTCGATTGAAGTGCTGCGTCTTTTTAAAGCCATGGGCTACAAACCCAAACGCACCATTCGTGCGGTTATGTTTATGAACGAAGAAAATGGTTTGCGGGGTGGCGTGGAATACGCCAATCAGGCAAAACTCAAAAACGAAAAACATATTGCTGCGATGGAATCGGATAGGGGAGGATTTACACCACGCGGATTCACCCTGCCTTCCGATCAAACGGCAAAAGATAAAATCAGAAGTTGGAAGTCATTGCTTGAGCCTTACGGACTTTCTGATTTCAGTCAGGAAGGAGGCGGAGCAGATATTAGTCCGCTGGCGCCACAAGGTGTTCCGCTTATGGGTTTCTTGCCCGATTCACAACGTTATTTTAATTATCACCACACACCGGAAGATACTTTTGATAAAGTGGATAAACGCGAACTTGAGTTAGGGGCTGCATCCATGGCTGCTTTATTGTATCTTATCGATCAATACGGGCTTAAATAGAGTAAATCTTTACACATCGGGTTACGCATGATCAACCTTCCCGATTAATACGTAATTAAATGCTCATGGAATCAGAAAAGAAGAAGCGGAGTTATGTGCGGGAGCGTATCAAGCGAATAGCCAGGTCAACTGATCGTTTTGACTCGGTTATTGTAAAAGTGGTGGTGGGCGCATTGCTGGCGCTGATCGTTTTTCTTGCAGGCTATTTCCTGATCGGGTAATTAAAACTCTATCGCCCCTAAAAACTCAGCCTGGTCTAATGTGTAAATCATCTGATCAGGATTTTTATCGTTGAGCCGGAGTATTCCTCTAACCTCAATGGGTTTTTCTGTATAGGATATCGCGCTTTTTAAAAATACCTGTACTACCGATTCCGGTCCGCCTACACCACAAAAGAAGCATGCGTTTAACGGTAGCGAGGTTAGCATAAATACAGTGCCCTTTGTTCCGCTGTCGAACGGCACCATGTACCCTGGAAGCACAACTGTTTTTCCGGCTAACGATTTGGCCGCATCACTGAAGATGGGTTTATCGTATTCGCCATGGTCATCAAAATATTTTTCATACTGAATGTCGTACAGCTTGGGCCACACGAGGGATGGATAGCCCTGGTATTTGTTTTTTCCCTGCGCTTGTGCCAGTCCGCCAATTTGTACGAAAAGCAATACCAGCAAAAGTTTTTTTATCATGACTCTTTATTTCTTGGAGCTGATTTTTAAAACCATAGAAATCACAAAGTTTGGCTCGAAATACACAAAGAACTCAGTGAAGTTTTTTTCGTGTACTTTGTTCCTTCTTTCTTCCTTTGTGGTTAAGCTTATAGATAAATGAACGAATTCCTTAAGCTACTGTTGCTTCAGCCTTCTCATAAAGTTCAACCGGCAAGCAACTGCACACCAGATTTCGATCCCCGTAAGCATTATCAACGCGACTTACGCTTGGCCAAATCTTTGCTTCTCGCACATACGCCAATGGATATGCAGCACGTTGTCTGCTGTACGGCCTATCCCAGGTATCTGCGGTGATTACCGAAGCGGTGTGTGGAGCGTGTTTCAAAAGGTTGTTCTCTTTATCGGCTTTGCCTCCTTCCACTTCGCGGATTTCATTTCTGATTTCAATCAAGGCATCGCAGAACCGATCTAGTTCTTCTTTGGTTTCGCTTTCGGTCGGCTCAATCATTAGCGTACCCGCTACCGGGAAGGATACCGTTGGGGCATGGAAGCCATAATCCATCAAACGCTTGGCAATATCTTCAACTTCTATCCCTGCCTTTTTAAAATCACGACAGTCGACAATCATTTCATGTGCACAGCGGCCGTTAGTACCCGTGTATAAAATTTTGTAATGGCCTTCCAGTCTGTCTTTAATATAATTGGCATTCAGAATTGCCAACTTAGTAGCGTTCGTTAATCCTTCACCACCCATCATGGCAATGTAGGCATACGAAATGGCCAGAATGCTGGCGCTGCCCCATGGCGCTGCCGATACGGATGTGATGGCATGATCACCACCCGTTTTTACGATGGTGTGACCAGGAAGAAAAGGTTTTAATTTATCGTTCACACAAATAGGACCCATGCCCGGGCCACCACCACCGTGTGGTATACAAAAAGTTTTATGAAGGTTCAGGTGGCATACATCGGCACCAATGTTGGCGGGTGATGTAAGTCCAACCTGTGCATTCATGTTTGCACCATCCATGTACACCAGGCCGCCATTGACGTGAATGGTTTCACAGATTTCTGTAATAGCTTCTTCAAACACACCATGGGTAGAGGGATAGGTGACCATCAGGGCTGAAAGCTTTTCTTTGTGCTGTTCTGCTTTGGCTCTCAGATCGGCAACATCAATTTTTCCTTCCGCATCAGATTTCACAATCACCACTTCCATACCAGCCATTACCGCACTGGCAGGATTGGTTCCATGTGCAGAAGCGGGAATCAGTGCAATATTTCTGTGGTGATCACCACGATGTTGGTGATACGCACGAATAACCATTAAACCAGCATATTCCCCTTGCGCTCCACTGTTCGGTTGAAGCGACACAGCGGTAAAGCCGGTAATTTCCGCCAGCCATACCTCCAGATTTTTTAAAATTTCCTGATAGCCTTCAGTTTGATCAGCCGGAGCAAATGGATGAATGCCTCCCAGTTCTGGCCATGTTACCGGAATCATTTCCGTGGTGGCGTTCAGCTTCATCGTGCATGAACCCAGGGAGATCATGGAATGTACCATGGAAATATCTTTATTCTCCAACCGCTTGATGTACCGCAACATTTCATGTTCGGCATGGTAGGCAGTAAACACAGGATGCGTCATGAAGGTGCTGGTACGCAGCAAGCCTGAGGGTATCCCAACTCCTTCGGCAGTTTTATGCTGTATAAGCGGAGTAACCAGTCTAAAAATTTCCAGTAGTTCGTTAATGTCTTCCGGTGTAGTGGTTTCGTCTAATGAAATACCTACATGATTATCGTCAAAGTAACGAAGGTTAACCTGGCGTTTTTCAGCTTCCTGGCGAAGGGCAGTTTTATTGGTCACAGCAACCTTCACCATATCGAAGAAGTGATCGTTTACCGGCTTAAGGCCGAGTGCGGCTAAGTCGGTGTAAAGTTTTAGTGTGAGGGCATGAACCCGGCCGGCAATTTTTTTCAACCCTTCGGGGCCATGGTACACGGCATACATCCCTGCCATTACGGAGAGCAGTACCTGCGCTGTACAAATGTTTGAAGTTGCTTTTTCCCTTCTGATATGTTGCTCACGGGTTTGCAAAGCCATACGATACGCGGGTTTACCCTGAGCGTCAAGTGAAGCGCCAATGATACGACCCGGCATCTGACGTTTAAAATCTTCTTTCGTAGCAAAGAACGCTGCATGCGGGCCACCAAAACCCATCGGTATGCCAAAGCGCTGACTTGAGCCAACCACAACATCGGCCCCCATTTCTCCGGGCGATTTTAGCAAGGATAAAGCCAGCAGATCAGTTGCCATGGCCACGTACACATCATGTTCATGGGCCGCTTGGATAAATGCTGCGTGATCTTTAATAGCTCCGTTGCTATCAGGATATTGAATGAAGACGGCAAATAAATCTGGATCGGTTATATCAACCTTGGCAATATCATCAATCACCAGGGTAATGCCCAACGGAGCGGAACGAGTTTTTAAAACATCAATAGTTTGCGGGAATGTATTCTGGTCAACAAAAAACTTGGTCGCTGATTTCTTTGCAGGTTTCAATGACGCGTGCAACAAGTGCATGGCTTCTGCTGCAGCGGTTCCTTCATCCAACAACGAAGCGTTGGCGATTTGCATGCCGCTTAAATCAATCACCATGGTTTGGTAATTAATCAAGGCCTCTAAGCGGCCTTGGGCAATCTCTGCCTGGTATGGCGTGTAAGCTGTATACCAGCCCGGGTTTTCTAAAATATTACGAAGGATAACACCAGGCGTATAGGTATTGTAATAGCCCATACCCACATACGACTTGTACAGTTTATTTTTCTGAGCGAGTGATTTGAATGCTTTCAAAAAGGTCTGCTCCGTTTGTGCAGCCGGAAGATTAAGCGGCTTTTTCAGACGGATGTTGGCAGGAACGGTTTGGTCAATTAATTCATCAACAGAACCAGCTTTAACGGTTTTAAGCATTTTTACAACCTGGGCGGCATCGGGACCATTATGGCGGTTTTCAAACTTTTCAGTGTAGGCAGGATCAATAGTCATATTTTGTTTTGTCATTATCACTTTGAAAGAGAAATTTTTCAGGACACAAATGTAAATCAGGTAAGACACAATTCGGCACCACTTTCCATGATTTCTATCACATGCATTAACCGCTCCGGTAGCTTTTTGTTACCACCTGAAGGTTAACACTTTTCTATTCTGCGACTATCCCTATCTTTGAAAAATTCAAATCTCTTTACTTCATGAAAATCAATATGTTAATGCTCTGGCTGGTGGTGGTTTTTGTGGGTCTACAAGCCCAGCACCCTGAAGTCAAAAAGTACGGCCAACTGGTATCAGCAGCCGATTTAAAAGAATATTTGACCATTATAGCCTCCGATGCATTGGAAGGCCGTGAAACTGGTAAACGTGGTCAGAAGATGGCCGCAGCCTTTATCGCTGCCCATTTTGAAGAGCTGGGGCTTCATGCACCTGTAAATGGAAGCTATTATCAGCCGGTTATGCTTTATACGTCCGGTACCCCGGATGTTTCACTGAATGCGGGAGGCAATGCCTTAAAAGAGAATGAAGACTATGTGTATTTCGGATCGGGTGATTCTGGCGGACTGATGGAATTACCCTTGGTATATGCCGGTAGAGGCAGCGTGACCGATCTACAACAGATTGATGTAAAAGGAAAAGCAGCGGTTGTGTTTTTGGATGCTAATGCTTCCCTGCGAAATAATGAAGCCATTACTAAACTTCGGGAGAAGGAAGCTAAGCTTATGGTCATGGTGATGAACAGTGAGGATGATTTTAAGTCTATAGCTGGTCAGTTGCGCATGTACGGTGGTGGAAGGATGAGCCTTACCAAAGGAGCCGCATCTCCAAACCTAGGGTTATTTTTAATGACACCCGCAGCGGCTGGAAAACTATTTAAGTCTACACCTGAAAAATTAAAGAAAGCTGCAGATGATAAAGCTCTGGCCAAAGTAAAACCCTCTTCTATTGCTATCACAGTGGCACAAAAGCAAAAAGAAATTAAGTCAGAAAATGTACTTGGTTTTTTGGAAGGTACCGATAAGAAAGATGAGGTGATTGTTATTACAGCACACTATGATCATATTGGAAAACGCTCTTCCGGTGAAGGCGATCTTATTAATAATGGAGCCGATGATGATGGTTCCGGAACAGTTAGTGTAATGGCCCTTGCAAAAGTATTCGCCCAGGCAAAGAAAGACGGCAAAGGTCCACGCAGAAGTATATTATTCATGTTGGTAACCGGGGAGGAGAAGGGTTTACTCGGATCTGAGTACTATACCGATATGAGTCCTGTTTACGCGTTAGACAAAACGGTGGTTAACTTAAACATTGATATGGTGGGCAGAAGCGATCCTCAACATAAAGACAGCCCAGCCTATGTTTATATTATTGGTTCGGATAAGCTTTCAACAGAGCTTCATGCGTTAAGTGAAGATGTGAATAAGAAGTACGCGAATTTGATTTTTGATTATACTTATAATGATGAGAAGCACCCTGAGCGTTTATATGAACGCTCCGATCACTGGAACTTTGCTAAGAAAGATATTCCTGTCATTTTCTATTTCGATGGAATTCACGAAGACTATCACCAACCCAGCGATGAGATAGATAAAATTGAATTTGATTTAATGACACAACGCGCACAGCTTATTTTTTATACGGCATGGGAAATCGCTAATCGCGAGGAAAGAATTGCTGTCGATAAAAAGTAAATGAAGAATGAATAAAACAACACGGGTCTCAGGGATCCTGATTTTTCTGCTGCTTATTTGCTCGTATACAGCAACAAGTCAATCGTTTGACCTCATCGTTCGAAATGGAAAAATAATTGATGGTACCGGAAACTCGTGGTTTTATGCCGACCTGGGGGTGAAAGATGGAAAGATTGCAACCATCGGCAACCTGAAGGAAGCAACGGCCAATACAATTCTTGATGCAAAGGGATTAATCGTTTCTCCCGGATTTATTGATGTGCACACACATATCGAAGGCAATGAAATCCGAATTCCTACGGCCGGAAATTTTATCCTGGATGGCGTTACTTCGGTTATTACGGGTAACTGCGGTTCTTCTTCTTTGGATATTGCCGAGTATTTTAGAAAAATAGATAGTGTTAAAACATCTATTAACATCGCCACACTCATCGGACACAATACGGTGCGCAGGGCTGTATTGGGTGAATACCAACGCGAACCAACGGGTGAGGAACAAAAAGCCATGGAGGTATTGGTGGAGAAGGCAATGCAACACGGAGCCGTTGGACTTTCAACGGGTTTAATCTATGTGCCCGGCACATATGCTAAAACCGAAGAAGTAGTGGGTCTAGCCAAAGCAGCTTCGCGTTTTGGAGGTGTTTATGCCTCGCATATTCGTAATGAAGGAGATGAGGTTGCAGAGGCCATTGAGGAGGCTATCTCCATCGGAGAAGTAGCCGGTATGCCTGTTGAGATATCGCATTTTAAAGTAACCTATAGGCCAAATTGGGGAAGGTCTGTACATACCCTTGAGCAAGTAGAACGCGCACGGTTACGTGGCGTGGATGTTACCATTGATCAGTATCCCTATGTGGCGAGCAGTACAACGTTAAGTACTACGGTGCCGAGTTGGGTATTTTCCGGTGGAAGAGATTCTGTTTTGTGGCGATTGAAGGACAAAACCATCCGCACCAAAATTAAAAAGGAAATGGTGGCAACACTCAAAAGCAAGAAGCTTAAGAACTACAATTATGCGCTTATTGCCCGCTATGCACCCGACAGCAGTTACAACGGCAAAACTATTACCGATGTGAATAAGCTGAAAGGCAGAAAGACAAAGCCGATGGAGGAGGCGGAGACTATTCTGAACCTGGTTGCTTCAACCGATCGTGTGCAGATGGTGTACTTCAGCATGGATGAAGCTGACCTTCGCAGGATTTTACAATACCCCTTCAACATGTTTGCTTCCGATGCCGGGATAAACCGGTATGGAACCAACATGCCGCATCCGCGTGCCTATGGAACTAATGCCCGTGTGCTCGGTCAATATGTACGTGAACTTAAACTCATCCGCTTAGAAGACGCCATTCGCAGAATGACTTCATTGCCCGCTACGAAGTTTAGCCTTCGTGATCGTGGTTTGTTGCGTGAAGGCATGGCTGCCGATATTGTGATATTCGATGAAAAGAAAGTGGGCGATAGGGCTACCTATGAAAAACCGCACGCCTACTCAGAAGGATTTGAATACATTATCGTAAACGGAAAGATTACCGCGGAACGAGGAAAACATACCGGTGTGCGCAATGGTGTGGTGTTAAAGCCGATCCGTTAAAAAAATTAGCTGAAACTTTTCTGCCTCCACTTGCGTCTAACCCCCAAACCAAAAATACTATGATCCGAAAAACCTTGCTCCTCATCCTGTTTATTGGTTCCATCAGTGCCATTGCGCAGAATACTGTTGAAAATCTTGAAAAAATTTTAAACGAACGCTTTTCCGTCACCGAACCTGGGGCTGCTGTATTGGTTGTGCAAAACGATAAGGTATTGTTACGCAAGGGATATGGCATAGCCGAGATAAACCGAAAGGTTCCAGTAACACCCGATATGGTTTTTCGGATTGGATCCATCACCAAACAATTTACCTCAACGGCCATTTTAAAACTGGTTGAGCAGGGAAAACTTTCACTGCAAGACTATGTGAACAAATACCTTCCGGATTTCAAGACACAGCACCCAATAACCATTGAGCAGTTGCTGAACCACACATCTGGTATTAAGAGTTATACCAGCGTACCGGAGCGCATGACCACTGAAGCAAAGAAAACCAAAGTGACTGTGGCCGAGATGATGGGTTATATTCAAAGCTATCCCATTGATTTCAAACCCGGTGAGCAATGGTTTTACAACAATTCAGCTTACTTTCTATTGGGTGCAGTAATTGAAAAAATTACTGGCAAGACCTATAACGATTACATTACCCAGACTTTTTTCAAGCCATTAAAAATGACAGCCTCCTATCCGGATGATAGCAAGCCGATTGCTAAGCAAGCAGCAGGTTATAGTAAAGGTGCTGACAATGTCTTTACCATGGCCGATTATGTTCATCCGTCTATTCCCTATTCAGCAGGTTCACTTTTTTCAACGGTTGATGATTTATGGAAGTGGAACCAGGCGGTGTTCAGCTACAAGTTGGTGAAGAAAGAGCTGCTTGAAAAGGCATGGGAGCCTACCAAAACAATTTCAGGGGATGTGGAAAGTTATGGGTACGGCTGGCAGTTGGGAAAAGTTGGAGGCCGTAAGGCCATTGGACATGGTGGAGGTATTGATGGATTTTTATCGTTTGAAGTATACATTCCTGATTTGAAAATTTATGTGTGCTTATTAGTGAATAACAGCGGTGTTAACCCGGAGGACATTGCCTATACCTTGGCTGAAGAGGTTGCTGGTGTTCGCGGTAGCAAGCCTGAACCGATAGCGCTGCGGGCTGAGCAGGGAGATGCCTATGTTGGCGTTTACAAAATCAATGATCAGGAAGAACGGATAATTACTCGAAAAGGGGATGAATACTTTTCGCAGCGCAGCGGGGGAACAAAGTTTGAGATTTACCCTTATGCTGTAGATAAGTTTGCTTTTAAAGAAACGAATACGCGAATTGATTTTAAAAGAGATAACAGTGTTGTAACAGAAATGGAAATGCTTGATCGTTCTTACGTAACGCAAAAAGCAACAAAAACCAATAAGCCCATTCCGGCTGAACGCGAAGCCTTTGAGTTAAATCCAACAGACTTCGATGTATATGTTGGCGAATATGAACTGGCGCCTGGATTTATAATCAACGTGTGGCGTGAAGAAAATAATTATAAAGCGCAGGCTACCGGGCAGCCTGCATTTGAGATTTTTCCTGAGAGTGTTTCAAAATTCTTTTTGAAGGTTGTGGATGCGCAGATTGAATTCAATCGGGATGATAAAGGTGAAGTAACAAACATGGTGTTATACCAGGGTGGAAGGGCCATGCCGGGCAAGAAGGTGAAGTAATCTGCTAAGTAGTCGTGCTACCACTTCGAGTGGTAGCACGACTTAGACTTAAATTTCAGTCCATTGGCACATTCACATGCCGCTCGGCATGATAAGAAGAACGTACTAAGGGACCGGATTCTACATATTTAAGTCCGCGCTTCAAACCCTCTTCGCGGTACATATCAAAAATCTCCGGATGAATGTATTCCGCAACTTCAAGATGCATTTTAGTAGGCTGTAAATATTGACCCAATGTAAGGATCATCAAACCATTTTCAGCCAGGTCATCCATGGCCTTAAAAACCTCCTCTTTGGTTTCCCCAAGGCCCAGCATAATGCCTGATTTTGATCGCATGCCTGCTTCGCGAATACGGTTCAGTTGTTCAAGGCTACGCTCATATTTTGCCTGTGGGCGAACGATGCGATAAAGTCTTCCAACGGTTTCCATATTATGGCTTACCACTTCCTGTCTGCCTTCAATCATGCGGTACAAGGCATCCCAGTTTCCTTTGGTATCGGGAATTAAAGTTTCAATGGTTGTTTCCGGACTTACTGCCTTGGTTTGAACAACCGTTTGATACCAGATTTCAGCCCCACGGTCTTTTAATTCATCGCGGTTTACAGAAGTAATCACTGCATGTTTCACACCCATCAGTTTGATAGCTTCGGCCACACGCCTCGGCTCGTCTGTGTCGTATTCTGGTGGTCTGCCTGTCGCTACGGCACAGAACGTACAACTGCGCGTACACACATTTCCAAGAATCATGAACGTGGCCGTACCTGCACCCCAGCATTCGCCCATGTTGGGGCAGTTGCCGCTTTCGCAGATGGTGTGCAGTTTATGTTCATCGACCAACCTGCGCACCTTGGCATACTCCGAACCCACAGGCAGTTTTACGCGCAGCCAGTTGGGCTTTCGTGCCTTGGTTTGTTCCGGGGATATGGTAGGTAATTCGATCATGACATTATCGTTGTTTGTTTTTCGTTGTGCTCCTACGATTAACTAACAACGAAGAACCAACAACTGTTATTTACCGATAAGTTCCTTGTATTGATCGGCTGTTAACAGGCCATCTACTTCAGCAGTATTCTTCACTTCCACTTTCACCATCCAACCTTCACCGTACGGATCGGCATTTACTTTTTCAGGGCTGCCATCCAATGCGGCATTTACTTCCAGTACCTTTCCACTTACGGGCATGTACAGATCGGAAACGGTTTTTACGGCTTCTACGGTTCCAAAAACATCGTGTTGATTAACGTCTTGCCCAACGGTATTAATGTCGATGTAAACAATATCGCCTAATTCGCCCTGCGCGAAGTCGGTAATACCAATGATAGCGGTGTTTCCACTAAGTTTTACCCACTCGTGGTCTTTGGTGTACTTTAAATCGGAAGGAATATTCATATAAGTTGTGATTTTAGGCCTCAAATTTAGCAGAATTGTTTATTGGCGATGACCAATTACGAATTAATTATTGGGCTAAACTAAAACGAACCTGGAAACCAAACCGGGTAGTGGCCCTGCGGAATGAGTTTGAAACCTGCGGATCGTTTATGGTGCGCTCGAAGTAAGCCTGAACATTCAGTTTTTGATTTACCACATAGCTGATGTTGGGCCTCAGTTGAAAATTTATATTTCCGTTTGTGAGTACATTCAGTTCTTCAATTTTTCGCTGTATGGTAGATTGATCACTCACCGTAAGGTTCATTCGGAATGTAACGTCATTCTTAAGCACAATGGTACGCCCGCTCGACTTGATGGGTAGTTTCATATTATTTTTGGTATATCCAAGTTCCATGGAAATATCCTTGCTGCTCACTTCGGTAATCTGTGCATTGGAAACATTCAGGGCCAGTTCGCGCTTGGTTTTGTACTCCGCCCGTGCGGTTAACCGTTTTTTAGTACGCAGGTTTACGCCAATAAGCGGCTGGAACTGTTCTGTAATTAACACCTGGCTGATAACGTAAATGGGTACTGGCCTCCCCGCTTCATTTGTGAGGTTTGAATAAATACCATTGTTGTATTTTTCAATCGGAACATTAATACCCACATCATTTATATTTTCATATTGAAGTGAGTTGGAATAATTCAACACAGCGTAGGTAGATGAATAGGCATGACTAATGGTAATGGATTGAAAAAGGTCTTTAAATAGTTGTATTTTATTCAACCCGTTATAGTCTACACGCCATCCGGGTAAAGGCGTTTGGGGGAATGGACTGAGGCTTACTCTGTCAACGTCTTTTCCGGTATAGGCAGAAATAAATGCTGGGATAACTACATCCTGGCTGATGGAATCATATTCAAAAGTTGGATTTACCTGACTGAATCGTTGTTGTACGGTTAGTAAATTTTCTTCAAACTGCTTGAAGATTGTCGATTCAAGGTTGTTATTATCCGGCTTAAATGCAGTTTTAATGGAGATGGTGGAAAGTTTATAACTCCCATACCGACTTGGATTTAGCGAGATGTAACCATTCTGCACATCATCAAAGCGAAATATTTCCTGGTAGCCATCGGTGATATCTTTCTTTATATCCAACTGAATTTTAAGATCGGCTGAAGGTTCCACATTAGCGCGACCGCTCATGGAACGGGTTGAGGTTTGTGTAAAGGGTTGAGTTAATGAAGTGGTTCTTACCAACCAATTATTTTCGGCCGCCTTAAATCGTATGTTTGGATTCTGACTACCCAATACAAAATCCCATCCAGGTGCATTAAAGCCTTTGTCCATACCAAACAGGTATGAAGTGGGCTCAAAACCGGGCAACAAGGTACCTTCCGTAACTGTATACGTTCCGTTTATCGAGCGCACGGACATCAGCAACCTAAGAAACCCTTTAACGATGGGTGGAGTAGTTTGTGTTTTAACCGTGTCAGGTTTTTGATTGGGCTGTGGTCGTGTGGTCGTTGGTCGTGGCGGATTATTAATGTTTTTAAGGAAGCCTATTTTGTTATAGAGCTTCACCATATCAAGTCTGCCCGACAGGGTTTGGTCACGGTTATTCTGAATGATGTTTCTGAAATCCAAGCTATCCGGAAGGTCGCGAACTTCTCCCGGAAGATCGGGTCGGTTTACTGGCCCGGCTTTCCAGTTGTAGTTAACCTGATATCGATACTCCGCACCAATCCAGTCGGTGATTGGGAATTTATCCAGTGGAATTACATAATTTACTGTAATGCTCTGATCAAAATTTTTCATCCGCCCAAAGCGTTTGAGATTGGTTATCACACTGTCACGCTTTTCGCTTGTATTAATATCACCTTCTGGCTCGTCAATAATGGCGTTGGCTCGTGCAGCATAATTAAACGACAGGCTTTTTGATAAATTCCATTGTACGTTATAGGTGCGATTAAATGTAAAATATTTCAGGTAGTTCGATTCAGAATTTGATAATGTATTCCGATAAATAATTTTGGAAAAGGAACGGTCAAGATCACCCCGCACCATAATGCTGGTAGGTAATAGACTGAAATTAAAATCTTTAATGAATTTCAGATAAGGTGATTTAAATCCTTCTGAATTTTTAAAGGGTTCAATTCCGGTACCTTTTGGCGAGAAGTTGTAGGCTACTGAACCACCAATGTCTTTTTTTAGGGCTTCGGCAATGGTAAAGCTTTGTCGCACATTATCACTATACCGGTAACTAAATGCTAAATTTTCAATATCCCACAGGTGGGACTTGGCTTGGGGGTCTACTTTGGTTTTTCGTACGTTGGTGAAGTTTAAGCTTCTGCGCACGTCACGGTCGCGGATGAGTTTAACATAATCATCTTTTTCCTCCTGGGTATTGAATGAAGCCAGGGCTGCATCAAGTTTCTGATCGGGGTTGGCCGGGTCGTAATTCGGATTAATGGTGGTGCTTTGGTAGCTCACTAACATGGGTACTTTAATACCATGATTGCCTGGAAGCAGCTTGTCGACATTCACGTTGGCAGTAACATCATACGCAAATGTTTTTTCACGGGTGCGCTCACTTATTTTAGAGCTTACGCTACCAAAGCCAAAGGTCATATAACGCATGGAGCCGGACACCATGGCAAAGTCAGCAAGCTTGGCATTAAGGGTTGTGTTTACAGCCCAGCCTGCAGTTCTGTCAAAATCGGTCAGGCGAAGTTCATTTGCCCACAAACAAATGGAATACGACTGACTGTTGGAGGTGCGCGGATTTCGTACACCAATCATGATGACTCGTACACTACTGAGGTCGGGCCGACCTAAAACCCGTACGCCATGTTTACCAAATTGACGTGGCCCTTGCTGGGGATAAAGTTCATCCAGCGAAAATCCTTCCCGATCGCGTTGAGCTTTTAAGCCATATAAGTCCTTGAGGGCAAAATCAAACTCATTTTCACTTGGCCAGATATCCTGCGGGGCCGAAGCCGTACCGGGTGTAATCTTTAAAGGCAATTCAACCTCATAGAAGTTCTCATCGAAATCTGTACCCAAACGAATAAACACACGCAGGTCATCATCCTGTGCGTTGGGGCTGTTGGCATGAACAAGCATTTTAATGCGACCATAATTGAAGAAGTCCATTTCAACATTTTTATAAATGGATCGCGCATCGCCATTTTTGAGGTTGTCTATACACACCTGGACAGATTGTTCATTCAACTCCCGGTAAACCGATGACGTGTTATCACGATCGCGCACAAAACCTGGGGGCAATACATACGGAGGCTTACCACTGGCCGGATCAGGGGCTGAGTTTTCTTCAATGTTTACCACCGAAAGAGTGAAGTTATCGAAGTCAGGTTCAGGATCAGGTACAAGGCCACCTTCTTCCAGGTTTTCCAAATATCTTCTCCACCGGCTTCCAATTAATCGGAAATTGGCCATCCGCATAATAACGGGTTGCTCGAAATCCGTTACAATCATGCGGATATACCGAATGGACTTGAAGCCTTCAATGTTGCCTACCCGGTTTTGAAAGTTACGAACCGGTACACGAAAGAGATACCAGGTCGCTTGGTCTGGGTTATTTTCAGAAGGAGTAATTTTATCAACAATAAATTCTTTTCCAATCTCTAATCCACCGGCTTCCAGGTTGATTTCATATTCATAATACTCTTCTAATTCATTTAAGGTATTATCGGCATTGAGATCTTCGTTATCCGGCAAAAATCCGTTTGAGCGGGGGATGTCACTGCCGGTATTTATGGGTGTGTTATTTTCAAGACCATTGTAGAGCTTATAACGTTCAAGAATTTTAGCGTTTTTAGCATCGAGGTCATTACCAAAGTAAAACTGAAAGTCATCGGCTGAAGGGTCATTTAGGACAATACTTTTGGCATTTGCATCTTGAATCTGATCTAAAAAATCGTTAGCATATTTCGTCACCTCATTTGAATTTGCAATACCATCCAATCCCACATCTTGGTTAACCCGTGCCGTGGTTGAGTTATCAAATGCATTGGTGATGTACTGCCGGTCGGCTACGTAACCCCAATTGGTTTCGGTTGTTGTTGTTAAATCACCATCGGGTGGTAGTCCATTTTCAAATCCATGTCGTCCATCCCGAATTACATCTTCTGAAATACTGCCCAGGTGAAAAATCAGCTTCCCTCCGGTTGTATTGAAGTCGTTAAAAACTCCGTCAATAATTTTTCCCCGGTCGGATGTGTTAATAAACGGATCTAACATCCAGAACTCAACGTATTCGATGTTAGCCTTATCAAAATCAACTTCAGTACGGATAGCAGTAGTAAGCCCTGCCCAGTTGCCTGTTGGGTTTGGTAGTTCAACAATTTCCCTCGATCCAATAGAAAGGTTAGGATTATAATTATAGGGGCCACGTTCATAGGGATAGTAGGCGATATCCAGAACAGGCTCAAAGAAATTTCCCTGTGGTGGGTTACGCTGAGGAAAAATTTCAGTTGGCAAAACTGCGCGCACATAGTGATTCTCCAGATCGGTACTGGTTATATTATTCGGTTTAAACTGACCGCCATCCCGATAGAACTGATTATCGACTATGTACCACGCCAGTCGTGCTCGCTTATAACCGGCTGATACATCATTTAACGCACCATTACTGGAATCATACTTAGGATCTTTTGGAGTAGCAGCAAGTCTCCATGCCTGCGGACTCATTAACGAATAAGGTGTAGCGGTGTTTTCGAAATCATCGATGTACCCAGTGCCATCGCCATCAACCACATTGGAGGTGCCTGGAAGCAACTGGGCAAATTCACCGCTCCAGTTAATGGATGATTTTTCTTTGGTTTGAAGACCCGGTATAGCATCGATAATTTTAGTGAGTAACCTGCTGTCCTTACGCACATTAAAATCAAAACCATACTGCAGGTTGCGGGCAGGTTCGGTGCCAATGGCATTACGCGTGATCATCGGTCGCTCGTTATAATAGAGCAAGGTTGAGCCCAGGCTAATGTCATCATTCAATTGGTAATCGAGTCGTGTCCCGATGAGGGAACGGGTTTGAAAGGCAAACGGATCGGCCTGCTCGTATTGGATACTGATGTTTTTTCCGGAATTTAAAATGGCATCACTGAGTATGGTTACGCGCCCGAAGGTATAGTCAACCGTATATTCTGTTCCCTCCATGAGCGGTGTGCCACCGGCATATACGCGTACAGAGCCAGGTGAAACGCCAAATCCCGGAATTAAAATTTCTTTGGACGATCCTGCGGAATAAGTACCCACCAGAAAGAATTTATTTTTAGTGGCTATCAGTTCAGCATCAGCACGGGTGGTGCGGTAGAGTGTATCAAAAACATACTTTTGAACAAGAAATGTTTCTTGAGGATCATTTTTAAACGCTTCCCGCAAAGCCGTGTTGAAGGGCTCCAGAAAAGGGAAAATAATAACACCTGTTTGAGTGTTGATGGTTATGTCCTCAACAAAGTCGAAATTCCCATCGCGCTGCGGGTCGTTTACGGGATTAAGTTTATCCAACCCAAAAACTTCAATGAGTTGACGATTGCGGACATCCTGGCCTTCCTGTAATTGAGGATTGTCAATGCCTGTGCGGTCATCGCGGTAGATAATGCGCAATTGAAAATTTTCGCGTGTAAGCTGACTCACGTTAAGGGAATAAATGTTTTTCATCATCAGGTCCCAGGTTGGAATGATGTTACGTGCCTGATCGCGAATACTCACTTTTCTAGGGCGCAGCAACTTTAGAAAAACCACTTCATCATCCGGGCGGCTGGCATAATCTTCGGAGAGTTCACCTACTTTATAGCTGCGACCGTTGTAAGTATATTCGTAGGCAACAGCAATGGCTTCATCGTTTTGTAGCTTGCGGGTTAAAGTAATGTATCCTAATTGTTTATGAAAAGTATATTCAGTCGGACTTAGAATGCGTGCTCCTGTAATTTTCTCGTAATCAGTTCCGTTATTCCCCTCGCCTGCAAAGTAACTGTCCAGTAAAGTATTAATCTCATTAGCATTCCGATCAAAATTCCTTACATCGGCAAACAAGTTATTGGCTTCATTGGTGTTGGGCAGGTTTGCACCTGATGAGGTAACGGAAGCATTGTAAATTCTTTTAGGTTCTGCCAAATCCATTAAACCCACTACGTTGCGCAATGTACGTGTATCGTTATTGCGGTTGAGGATGTACACTTCAATACGCGTGATGTTAATTCCCGAATAAATCTGTGGAGGGTTTGCTAACCAGCCTTGAAAATTATCGCGAAAGAAATGACCTAAAAAGAAGTGACGGTTTTCATCGTAGCCGGATGCCACTAATTCAAATGGCCGTCCTTGGCCACTGTTACCACCGGGTATTTCAATGGAAGCTACTTTTCCGCGTTGTGTTGACGCAATGGTGGTAACGAATAGTTTGCCAAATTGCATCTGAGCCTTTACACCAAATAAATTTTGCGAGCCTTGAATGAGTGTATTGTTAAGGGGAAGACTTACATTACCAATTTCCAATTTTTTTAAAATGTCTTCTTTAAATCCAGTGTATTCCACTTTCATGTTGTTCTGAAAGTCGAAGGAATTGTTGTTATCGAAGTTGGCACTCACGGCAAGCTTTTCACCCACCTTACCAATAACGCTCATGTTAATTTGTTGATCGAATTCAAAACCACCGTTGCGTTGCTGGCGTATGGGAATGTTGGGGTTATCGATGCGTTGAAAAGCTACACCAAAATCCAGCGTTACAAATCCACGGGGAATCAGCTCAACGTAGCTCCCTCCAAAAATCCGATCGAGTACAGGACTTACATAAATTTTTGGGATAAGGCCACGGCTGCTCACGGCACTTTCTCCATCCAGGCTTTTAGATTTTCCCTGCCAATAGCCTTTAAGCATCTGTCTATCCTGGTAGGCTTTGAATTCCTGAAATGACATGGTGGTGATTGGCCGGTAATTCAGGTCGCCTATTTTTTCATAAATCGTGTAATTCAGACTGGAGTCCAGCTCGATTTCATAATTGACTTTCGAAGGATCTTTTAAGAATAGGGGGGATTGTGTGGGGGTGTTCGAAAATGGATCGCCATACCGGTCGCGTATCTGAAAAGATGGTCTTCGGCTTGGCTGATACGTTTGCTGCTTTGTAGTATCCAGTTGGGTAACGCGCACGGGTTCCTGCTGCCGAAAAGGGGATTCAGCATGCACAGCAGCTACAGGCGGCTCAATGAGGAGCAGAATGATCGCTACACGGACAAGTAACGAGAATGTTTTTAGCGTCACGCAGGCTTAGGCGTTTTTCAAAGCTTGTTTAACTAAATCTTCCAAAGTAAGCGTATTTCCCGACTTTTTAAGGACGGTATCCACACTTTTCTCCGCAGCACTTTTGGTAATCCCAAGGGTGATTAGTGCAGATAACGCTTCGTTTCGCAGGGTATTGTGTTTTATACCGGTAATACCTTGACCGCCATCGTCCGAGAGGTCTTTCCGGAGTTTATCTTTCAGTTCGATGATTACCCGCTGAGCCGTTTTCCCCCCTATGCCTTTTATGCGTTGCAGGGTGGAGACATCCTCCTGAACAATAGCCTGCTTTAGTTCATCGGAGGACAAGTACGATAACATGACAATGGCCGTGCTCGGACCGATACCATTTACGGAAATGAGTTGTTGAAAAAGCTTTTTCTCTGCTTCGGTACTGAAGCCGTACAGCAGGTGCGCATCTTCGCGGATGGCGAGATGGGTATGAATAAAGACATTCTCCTGATCTTTTATTTCAGCGAATGTTTGTAGGGAAATATTGAGATGATAGCCAACACCATTTACGTCAATCACAACATGCGTGGGATCTTTCTGAATCAGTCTGCCTTTAAGAAATGTTATCATTCGATTATAGATTTTATGATTATCTGAATTCGCTACAGGAGTACCTAAGCAATATAAAATCGTAAATGCTAAAGGTGATCATTTTGCTCGTGAAGCTGCGCATCTACCACGGCAATAGCAGCCATGTTCACAATTTCCCGAACGGAACTTCCCAGTTGTAATACGTGCACCGGTTTTTTCATGCCCAACAAAATGGGTCCTATCGCTTCAGCTCCACCAATCTCCATGAGCAGTTTGTAAGCAATGTTACCGGCTGCCAGGTTGGGGAAGATGAGGGTGTTTGCTCCGCCATCCACCAGGTTGCTGAATGGATACATTTCTCGTTGAATCTCGGTGTTAAGCGCAACGTTCGCCTGAATGTCACCATCAATGATGAGATCTGGGTGTTTCAGTTTGGCCAGGCGTACTGCTTCGCGAGTTTTTTCAGGAACTTCACCTGATGAAGACCCGAAGTTAGAATAGGACAGTACAGCAATACGGGGCTCCATGTCAAAAAACTGAACACCACGAGCTGTCAAGGTTATAATGTCTACCAATTCCTGAGCAGTTGGGTTAAGATTAACCGTGGTGTCAGCAAAGAAAAATGTTCCCTTCTTATTTAAGATAATATACATACCCGCTACACGCTGCACGCCTTCAGCCATGCCAATAATTTGCAGCGATGGTAAAATGGTTTTCGGATAATCTTTGGTGAGACCAGAAACCAGCGCATCAGCATCACCGGTTTCTACCATCATCGCGGCATAGTAATTTCGGTCACGCATTAATTGCTGGCAATCTCTATATGTCAGGCCTTTACGTTGACGCTTTTTATAGAGAACGGCAGCGTACTCATCAACCTTGGCATGTTCCCTGCGTGGATAAATAATCGGGCAATCCAACTCTAGCTTGTGTTCATTGATCAACCGTTCAATTTCATCTTTATCGCCCAATAAAATGGGTTTGGCAATTTGTTGATCCTGGAGTTGTTGAGCTGCTTTTAAAATTTTCAGGTGATGGGCTTCAGCAAAAACTACCTGCTTAGGATTTTGCTTTGCCCGATCGATGATACGGGACATTAATTTCTGATCGATACCGATACGGTTCAGTAATTCCTGATGATAGGCACTAAAATCAGTAATCGGTTTTTTGGCTGTTCCGGAGGCCATAGCAGCTTTCGCTACGGCAGGAGAAATGGTGGTGATCAATCTCGGATCGAGTGGTTTGGGAATGAGATACTCTCTTCCAAAGGAAATTTTTTCAGCACCATACGCTTTTACTACGATATCGGGCACGGATTCTTTTGCCAACGATGAAATGGCATGAACAGCAGCCAGCTTCATCTCTTCGTTTATTTCTGTTGCACGTACATCAAGCGCACCGCGGAAAATGTAAGGAAATCCCAACACATTGTTTACCTGATTAGGATGGTCAGATCGGCCGGTAGCCATGATCAGATCAGGTCGGGATTTTTTGGCCAAAGGGTAAGCTATTTCCGGATTAGGATTAGCCAAGGCAAAAACAATAGGATCCTTCGCCATCGACTTGATATCCTGTTCCGTTAAAATATCGGCAACGGAAAGTCCGATGAAAAAATCAGCTCCTTTCAAAGCCTCCGTTAACGTGGTCAGGTTTTGTTTTGTGGCAAATTCCTTTTTTATATCCTCCAGCCCTGCACGATCAGTACGGATTACTCCTTTACTGTCGCACATCACAAGGTTTTCTTTTTTTACACCAAGGCTCAGGTAAAGACGGGTGCAACTCACGGCAGCGGCCCCGGCACCATTTACTACTACTTTAATGTCTCCAATTTTTTTGCCAACCAGTTCAAGCGCATTGAGCAGGGCTGCCCCGGAAATTATAGCAGTACCATGTTGGTCGTCATGCATTACGGGAATGTTCATTTTTTCCCGAAGTTCATGTTCAATCTTAAAACACTCTGGTGCTTTGATATCTTCCAGGTTGATACCACCAAACGTTGGTTCGAGTGCTTTTACAATCTGAATGAATTTATCAGGGTCTTCCTCGTCAATCTCGATATCAAAGACATCAATGCCGGCAAATTTTTTGAATAGTACAGCCTTGCCTTCCATAACCGGTTTGGCGGCATCAGGCCCGATATTACCCAACCCCAGCACAGCCGTGCCGTTAGAAATAACCGCCACAAGATTTCCTTTAGCGGTGTATTTATAAACATCCTCCTTATTCACAGCAATCTCTTTACAAGGTTCAGCAACACCCGGTGAGTATGCCAGTGCCAGGTCGAGTTGAGAGCTCAGAACTTTGGTGGGCACTACTTCTATTTTACCAGGCTGCCCCTGGGTATGATAGTTAAGGGCATCTTGTTTTCTGATTTTTAACGTCATGTGAATTGCTTAAAGAGTCAAAGATAGCTACTCTGATTTGGTAAACGGGTACCCGTTCCTAAAAAACTAAAGGCGAATAAATGTTCGTAACGTTACGGATTGGTTTGGCTTACTCCGGATTGAAATGTCCAAAGAATAGCCTCCAACTCGCGAATTGTTTCGCGTTGATCTTTGCCTGGACTAAAGCAAAATCCCTCAATGTAATAGATGCGTTGCAGTGCATCATCAACCACTCCATAGCTGATAAATGGGCCACCCATTGAATTGTTATTGGTCTTCCAAAGCCAGCGTAATTCCATAGCAAAACGATTATTAAAGTTTACCTGTGTGGCTTTGAGTGGTTTAAAGGGTACCGAGCTTTCGGTAACAACATAACTTTCAGAATTTTCAGGATCATCAAACAGATATTTTTTGGCTATTTCATTTCGCCAAAGGACTAAACTATCGGGCAATAATTGGTATTCACTTTCGTATGGTTTCCAACTTATAAATACACTCTTATCCACACGGTTATCCATTTGCCGAAGCCAGATGAAATCCCCACGTTTATCGGCTAATTTAAATCCAAAAGGAAGTTTAATCTCTATATTATTTTCTTTTTGCAGGGCATCCGATAAACCTTTTGTGGTTTTACTTTTTTCCAACAAAGCAGTAATTCTTTTTTTCTCGATGGCATTGAAATAATCCTGTATCTGCCTTCCATTTTTTTGTAAGTGCTTAATCAGGTTTTCCTGCGTATCACTGAAGAGGTACATTACCTCTTGCCCGCGAGCGAATTCATCCTTGTTTGTTACCAGAAAGAAAGTGGAATCTGTTCTTATTCGCTCAAGAGTTTCTTCTGTGAAATTCTCCTTCATGATCTTGGAGCCCGAAGTATTCTGGTCAAGGGTAAACACAAATACCAGATTGCGGATTTGTGTTAACAAGGTATATCCCTTGCGCGGATAAACATAAATTAAATCAAATAGCGGTTCTTCGCGGGGTAAGCCTGGCACTTCAGCCTTGAAAATTTTCCGTAGTTCGTTGCCCAATTCACCTTTCCATTGTACAGAATCCAGAATAAGTATCAAGTCTCCTGGTTTTCCGGTAGATGCCGGTAAATTTTCAATCCTGCCTTTTTCAGATGTGCTACAGGCCCATGTCCCCAGAAGAAAAGTCAAGCCAATCAAAAGAATTCTCATACCACAAGTTTAAGGCATAATGCAGAAATCGCTGCATTCGTCACTAAAAATTTCATTCAAATAAATGTTAAAAGGAGATCACTAACGTTTGACCTGGTTGAATTTTGCTATCGGAAAGATTGTTCATTGCTTTAATCTTCTCAATAGTAAGTCCTTCAAATCTTCTCGAGATATCCCATAGCGTATCGCCAGGCTGCACAACATACTTTTTTGAATCGGGTATCGGGATGGGTTGTGTTACTTTAGGAGTTGCAGGAGCAGAAGCAATGGCAGAAGTTGCAGGAGTCTTTGTCCATATGGTAAGTTGCTGCCCGATACGAATGGTGTTGCTGGTAAGGTTATTCCATTTTTTTATGTCATCAACCCGAACTCTGTATCGCATAGCGATAGTGCCCAGTACATCACCACTTTTTACGCGATAAATAATTCGGTCGCTTCCATAGGTGGTGCCTTCGGTATTGCGGGCCAAAACCTCCAGCTCTTTTTTTCCAACTTTTGATGCAGAATCAAGAATAGCTAATCGATTTTGCGCAAGGGCATCTTTAGCTACCAATGGAATTCTAATGGATTTAGATTTGGCGGCATCGGGTACAACATTGCGTAAGAGGGAGGGGTTCAACTTCTGAATGTCCTCCAGGCACACATCTGTAAGTCGGGCAAAGGTTTCTAAATGAAGATAGCCGTTCACTTGCAAGGTATCATAGGGCATTAACATTTCATTTTCACCTTCAATAAAATTATGCTCCTCCAGGTAATTCATCGTGTAGATCATGGCCACAAATTGTGGAACATAAGATCTGGTTTCGCGTGGCAGGAAGGGATATATTTCCCAAAATGTTTTTTTGTATCCTGATCTGCGAATTGCTTTTTTCACATTGCCCGGACCAGCATTGTAGGCGGCAAGAGCCAATTCCCAATCGTTAAACATGCCATACAAATCACGCAGGTAACGGCAGGCCGCTTCAGTTGATTTTTCAGGATCCATGCGTTCATCTTCATACCAATCGGCTCGTAAGTTATAATGTCTGCCGGTAGCATACATAAATTGCCACAGCCCAACAGCGCGTGCCCGTGAAATGGCTTTTGGGTTTAATCCCGACTCGATGATGGATAAATATTTTAGTTCATCCGGAAGACTGTATTGTTGAAGATATTTTTCAAAAACAGGAAAGTATACATTCTTTCTGCGCATCACCATGCGGGTGTACTCACGATCACGAACGGTAAAATAGTTTATAAAAGAATGAATGCGTTCATTATAATGAAGCGGAATAGCTTTTTCAATGCAACTCAAACGGTCTTTTATAAGTGCCGGTCTGTCATCACCTGGAATAAATTCAATATCAGCGTGCAATGAGTAAAAGGCAAAGCGGGTGGTGTCATCCTTAAAAGCCATTTCTTCTTCTGCCATCGCCACTTCCAATGAGTCAACATCAGGAACCTGGCTTTCCTCCTGAGCGAAGGAAGCGAAAGCAACCAGCGTTAGCGTTAACAGAAGGAATAATTTTTTCATCTCACGTTAATTTCATAAGATAATCAGAAAATTTCAACAGGTTAGCTTCGTCAAAATCATCCGCTAAAACCTGAAGCCCAACAGGCAATCCATCATGGTCTGTACCGCAAGGTACGGAAATACCCGGTACCCCGGTAACATTGGCCAGTACTGAAAACAAATCGGCCAGGTACATTTCCAGGGGGTTATTGGTATGCTCTCCTAGCCGAAATGCTGTAGTTGGAGCCGTGGGCATGATGATGAAATCGTATGCTTTGAAAATTTCTTTCATTTTACTTCGGATAAGTTGCCTTACCTTTTGGGCTTTGGTATAGTAGGCATCATAGTAACTGGCACTTAACACAAAAGTGCCGAGTAAAATTCTTCGCTGCACCTCTTTTCCAAACGCCTCCGTGCGTGTCTTCTTATATAACGATTGTAAGTCGGTAGTTGCTGGACTTCGATGTCCGTAACGAACGCCATCAAATCGGGAGAGATTGGAGCTGGCTTCAGCTGTAGCCAGTATGTAATAGGTGGGCAAACTGTATTCGAGTAATGGAAATTCCAGGACGTCAACTACATGACCTGACGTTATAAGTTTTTCAACTGTATTGGTCATTGCTTCTTTTATTTCGCGTTGAAGTCCAGGTGATTCTATGGTTTCACGGAAATAAGCAATCCTGTATTTTTTTTTAGTAGGTTGAAGCAGTTCTTTAGAATAATCAAGAACAGGTTTTTTTGACACCGTGCTGTCGTATTCATCGGCACCGGCAATAGCTTCTAATACACGACTAACATCCTCTACGTTCGTTCCGAAAATTCCTATGCAATCAAATGAAGAAGCGTACGCAATTAAACCATATCGCGATATTCGTGAGTATGTAGGTTTTAGTCCAATGATTCCGCAAAATGCAGCAGGTTGACGCACCGATCCACCTGTATCGGAGCCCAGGGAAATGCGGCACATGCCTGCCTGAACGGCTACTGCTGAACCACCGGAGGATCCGCCCGGAACACATTTAGTATTTGCATCATTAAGTACAGCACCAAAGGCAGAGTTTTCGTTGGATGAGCCCATGGCAAACTCATCACAATTTTGGCGGCCAATAATAATGACATCTTCATCGAGCAAACGCTGAACGGCCGTAGCGTTGTATTGTGCTACAAAACCATTAAGTATTTTACTGCTTGCTTGTAAGGGATGATTTTGATAAGACAGGACATCTTTTATACCAACCACCAATCCTGCCAGTTTTCCTGCTTGACCATCCTTAATTTTTTTATCAATTACGATGGCTTGACTAAGCGCTTCGGTTTCATACACGCTCAAAAATGCATTGAGGTGTTTTTTTTTATAGATAACGCTGAGGTGGTGTCTGACTAAGTTCTCACAAGAGACGGTGCCGCGAAAGAGATCATCCTGAATATCGCGCAGTGTCGCGTAGTCTTTCAATCCTTAGTCTTCTATTTTTTTAGGAACTTCGTTGCCGGCCTCATCCACTTCTTTCTTCACATCTTTTACGGCATCCTTAAATTCCCGAATACCACGTCCTACACCGCGTGCGAATTCAGGAATTTTTTTCGCTCCAAAGAAAATCAAAACAGCAAGGGCAATAAGGACCCACTCCATCCCACCAGGCATTCCAAGCAAAAAAATTGAATTCATGTTTTTATATTTATTGGGTAAAGATAGAGCATAAATCTGAATCCAAAAAAATAGCCATAGAGACCACAAAACACCTTTAAAAGGTGGAAAATCAGTTTTTAAGCCATTGCTGCGGGTCAAGCGCGGTAGTGTTTTTTCGGAGTTGGAATCGCAACTCAGAAATTCCATCTCCATTGGACAGCACCTGGCCAATTTCCTGGTTGGTGTTTACCCGCTGGCCCTTTTTAACATATACTTCTTTAAGTCCGGAATAAACTGAAAAATATTCACCATGGTTTATAATAACCGAGTTGCCAAAAGGCGGTATTACTGCGATGTAACGCACTTCACCTTCAAAAATGCTTTTTACTTTTTCGTTTTCTTTGGTTTGGATGTTAATTCCATCGTTTTGAATAATGATACCTTTTAACACAGGATGATTCTGTTTGCCAAACTTTTGGGATATAAAACCTGCCGCAGGCCAGGGAAATTTTGCTTTATTTTCTACAAATGAATTTGATAACGCAACGGCAGCGGCAGTTGTAGTAGATTTTGATTCCCGGGCGGCCCGCTCCATCTCTTCACGAATAATTTCATTGATTCTTTTATCGAGTGCAGCAAGTGCTTTCTTTGTATTCTCAAGATCTTTCTTAAGAGTTTTTTCTTGCTTCTCAAGTGATTTAACCAGTGAGTTTTGTTTTTGCTTAAGATTAACCAGGCTGTTATTTTCTTTAATCTCCTGACCCAGGAGTGCATTTTTTTCTGAACGCTTAGATTCTATTTGTTTAACCTGTTCACCTAATTCAGTTTGTACTTTTTGTATTACTTCAACCTGTATTTTTCGCCTATCGGAATACTGACGCATGTACTGAAGACGCATAATAAGTTGATCAAACGATTGAGCTGAGAATAAAAAGGTGAGGCGGGTAGCACTGTTATTTGCTTTCTGTGCAGCAAATAACATAGCCGCATATTCTTCCTTTAACTTTTTAAGCTCTTCTTCAAGAGCAAGTATAAATCCGTTATTGTCGGCAATGTCCTTATCCAATAAGGAAACTTCAGCTTTGATTGACTCAATAAGATTTTCCTGTACCCGAATACGTTGGTTCAGCGCACTTAATTCTCCTAATGAGCTTTTCTTTTTGACAGAGGTCTCATCAAGGATTTTTTCAACCTCCTTTATTTTTTCAAGGTTTTGTTGTTTTTCTTTTTGAAGCTGCGCCTTGGTTTTTTTCTGAGCATCTGCACTCAGCGCCAATAGAACAAGTATAACCGAAAGCAGTATTCGTTTACCTACGGTCATATTTTTTTGGAATATTGAAAGGGAACTTTAACTCTTTATCGCCAACCTCTGCCTTGTTATACTCGAATATAACCGAGGTATTTAGTAAGCCGGCCGATGTTTTGTATAACAAGGATATATTGGCATTATAGGGGAAAGATTTTCCGGCTATGGGCTGAAAATTTCCGTAGGTAATGGTCAGTGAGTTATGCGAATCATTTTCCTTTAATTCAACCTTTTGAATTTTCATACTGGTAGCACTGATATAATTCAAAACGTCAACCGTTCCCGAAGATTGCTGTAACAGAAAGGTGAGACTTTTTTCATCCACCTCATCCTCCTCTTTAAGTGGCATAAGCAAATTACCTAAGAAAGCCGACTGAATAACTTTATAGTTTACTTCAAAATTGAACCGCTTCGAAAGTTCGGTATAATCAAAAACGTAATATTCCTTATCTACATTGCTGATAACCGTAATGGAGTCTTTGTTAATTAACACACGACCACCCTGCACGCCTATTACCGTAAAGTTCATCCAGATGACACTATCCTTTCTTACCCGGATCACCGACTTCACTTCGCGTTCCTTATTTCCGTCTTTCAACAGCATCCTCGCCTTGCCATGGAAATAATCAAAGTCTATCTCCTCAATAGTCAGAGAAGCTTTGGGTTTAGCATCACTGGTAGGTGTGGTCAATTTTTTACTGCAGGATGTAAAAACTAATGGTAGGGCAATAAGAAAGAGACATGTGAACCTATTCATAGATTTTTCGGTTGGCGATTTTTTTGTTTAGTAATTCATTGCTGGCGTTAAGCATGCCCTTAGCCTTTTCCCATTGTTGTACGGCCTGATCAACTTCTCCCAGTTGAAATAGGATATCGCCATAATGTTCAATATGGGTGGCGTTGGCTTTTCCGGTAGCGATAGCGCGCTCAATAATTTTTCTGGCCTCTTTGTATTTCTGCCTCGCATAAAGCACCCACGCATGGGTATCTAAGAATGAAGCATTATCAGGATTGTTCTTGATTAAAAGCGTTGACATCTTCTCGGCCTTGTCCAGTGATGTTCTGCGCAGCGCAAGGTAGTAACTGTAGTTATTAAGCACCATGTAATTATTTGGATCGAAGGCTAATGCCTCATCATAGGCTTTATCGGATTTGTCGTATTCCTTGGACGCGTTAAAAGCATCACCTAACATAATATTGATTTCACTGATCATACCCGGGTTAGTGGTGGAGAGACTTTTACTTTGTTCAAGAGATGCTACCGCTTCTCTGTAATTGTGCTTACGCAGATGCGCCAGCCCGTTAAAATAATAAAGCATACTCTGATTAGGATAAAACTCCAATGCTTTCTCCGATGTATTGATCACGGCATCAAAAGCCTCCATTTGCGTTTGCAGGTAAAGTAGGTTTTGCCACACTTCGAAATTAACGTCACCAAGTTTAATGGCTTGCAAATACTTTTGTTCGGCTTCGCGATTTTTGCCAACCGACAGATAGAGATCTCCACCCAGTATAAATGTATTTACATCATCTGAATATTGTTTTTCCAGTTTCTCCAGCAGTTCAATGGCAAAGGCTTCTTTAGTAGAATCTGAATTTCCCTTTGTCTTATTGGTGTTTAACTCAGCATTGTACGTGCCCAGCACCATTAGTTTGCTGGTATAATCGATTTCAGGGTCATCAAAAATTTTTAGTAATAATACCCGGGCTTTTTCTTCTTCATATGTATCCCGGTACAGTCCGGCCAGCATGACCGATGCGCTTGAAGCCGAAGCATTTTCTTCCATAAATTTTTCAAGAAAACTGATTGCCCGCGGTAATTGATTTTGCTGTGCCAGTAACTCAGCCAGGCCTACTGCATATTGCTCTTCATCCGGAAAAGCTTTTGTTAATTTCTCAGCCTCTTCAATGGCTTCGGGTATTTTGTCCATCTCCCATAAAATGCGTTGCTTTTGGGTTGAGGATGTTTCGTTTACACCAAAGACGACTTCTGCACGGTTATAGACTTTTATAGCCTCAGTCGGCTTGTTGGAATATTGATAAAGTATGGCCAATTCATATAAGTATTCTTCAGTTCCGGGAACTTCCTGAAGCATAGTTTCGTACAGTTGGGAAGCGCGATCAAACTTGGAAAGGTTGGAATAAATACTGGCACCCAACAAGTAAAAGAATTTATTTTTCCGTTCGTACTTCAAGGCCTGTTCTATGCTCAGCGAAGCCCTGATTAAATCATCCTGCTTGCTGCCTTGTGCTAAAACCTCAGCAATTTTATAATGAATGGTGGCATTGGTGGGAAGGATATCAAGCGCCTTTTGATAATATACCAAAGCTTTGGCAAAGTCCTCAAGAATGAAATATTTCTCACCTTCTGTAAAATAGAATTCAGCTTCGCGCGATTTCAGACTGGTTGGCGCGGTGGCCTCATCCGCTTTCTTTTTCTTTTGAGCCACCAACGACAGCGGGAGCAGGGTGATAAAAAGGATGATGCTATATAGTGTTCTGGTAGTCAATGCAGTGCTGATAAAAATTGAATGTCAAAATTAGTGAATTTTATTCACTGCCGGTGTTTAATCTGGCGTTGGTTACCGGGGTTATATAACCGGAAAAATGCGGTGATAAACTTTATCCAACGGTCACCTTAAATTTTTTAACTTCCAAAACATAAATCATACCGGAGAAGATTAGCAGGATAGCCAGTCGTACAGCCAGTGCCACCCAAAAGCTGCTGAATTCAATCAGGTTTACTCCATAAATGAGTAACAAGGTAATGGCTATGTAGGTTAGGTCTTTCACAACCGGATAAGGCACCGGGTAATGACGTTGCCCATAGGCGTAGCACACCGCGGCCATCAAAAAATAGACTATTAACGTAACCCAACTGCTGCCTTCATAACCGGCAATAGGAATCAGAAAGTAGTTCAGCGCAACAGTCAAAACTGCTCCCCCCATGGCAATCCAGGTACTGTAATAGGTTTTGTCGGTAAGTTTATACCAGATGGAAACATTGTAATAAATCCCAAGGAAAAGGTTGGCCAACAACAGCACGGGTACAATGTGCATGCCTTGCCGATATTCTGCTCGTCTCAGTAAATGTTCCAGTACATCCAGATTAATGCTAACGGCTAACAGGATAATACATCCAAACAAAATGAACCCATGCGAAACCTGACTGAACAAGGCTGGTGAATTTTTATCAGCCGCACGTGAAAAGAAAAATGGTTCGGCAGCATACCGGAAAGCTTGCACAGCCAGCGTCATGAAAACTGAAAACTTATACACCGCGCCAAAAATACCGAGTGCTTCTTCACTGGTAAGGCCCGGATAGAAATTTTCAGGCAACCAAAAGCGTAATGCCCATCGCGAAAGCATTTCATTGGTTACCCAGGCCAATCCAGCAAAAAGTATGGGATAGGCATAAACAATTAGCGGTTTTAATTTTGGCCAGTTTAGCGTGATCCGAAGTTTCGAAAGCGTTTTCCATAAAATCAGAATTAGTGCGGCATTGGCGATGAGGTTGGCGATAAAAACGTAGCCTACCTGCAAATCTGGATTGTAGAATTGTGCGACCAGGGATTTCAATGCAGGTAAAATTTCACCGCGTAGAATGGCCGGGCATAAACTGAGAAAAAAAAGATTGAGCGCAATAGATAATACGATGTTGATCAGTTTGGCAACAGCAAATTGCTTTGCTTTTCCCTCCAGTCGTAGTTTGGCAAAAGGTATGGCCATAACGGCATCAATGCCCAGTATAAAGGCAAACGAAATGATATAGTTTTCCTTACCGGGATGCTGCAGGTATTCGGCAATGGGTGTAGCAAAGAGTAAGAGCAGACCGGAAAAGAAAATACTGGTAAGCAAAATGGCACTGGTGGTAAGGTTGAAGATGCCGGGTTCATCCTCCTTATTCATGGTAGCAAAGCGGAAGTACGCTGTCTCCAGTCCGTAGGTGTAAAGCACATTGAAAAATGCTACATAGGCATAAAACTCAGTAATCACACCATACTGGCCGGTAGCGAATACATAGGTGTAATAGGGAACGAGCAGGTAATTGAGCAAACGGCCGAGAATACTGCTTGCACCATAAAGAATGGTATCCTTTGTTAGTTTCTTTAGTTCTCCCATTTTGGTTACAACTCTTCCCGGTTTGGTATTCAGAAGTCAAAAATGGGTAAAATTTCAAACTTTTATTTGAAATGTGACCATTTCAGGATTTGGTTTAAAAATTGTGTGTGTAGTAGTCGCGTTATGTTAAAGGGTTATTTTTCGTACTTTTGTAGAATTATATATTTCATATTGTGACACGTTTTGCACTTTTAATCTTCTTTCTGCCCACATTGGCATTATCTCAGGCAACATTTACAACTACCGGTAATTGGGACAATGCTTCAAACTGGACTGGCTCTAATCATCGGTGACGATGTCAACGAAAATGTGACCATCAATAATAATAGAACGGCTTTCATTCAAACTGGATTTTCATACACAATAGGTAATTTGAGTTTCGGGAACTCTTCGGGCCTCACCATTGACGCAGCTGCAACTTTAAATGTTGGAGACGCATCAAATCCGCGTAACCTTACAGCAAATAACACAGCAACGATTACCGTAACAGGAACCCTTATCATATGGGGTGATTTGGTCGTGAACAATAGTCTTTCATGGAATATTACAGGCACAGTAATTATCAAGGGGAATGTCATCATGAATAATGGTGCGTCCATTTCTGTATCAGGAAATTTATCGGTTGACGGAGATTTTATAGGTGGAAATAATACCGATGTAACCATTACAGGAGGGGGTGGTGTAAGTGTTGGCGGTACAGTAGATGTTGGTAATAATTCAAATTTAACAGGCCCTCCTGGTTCATTCACTGCAGGTGGTTGTAGTCAAGGAGGCGGAAGCAGTTTCTGTAACAACGGAGTGCTTCCTATTGAACTTCTCTATTTTAACGCCTCCTCAATTGAATCTGAGATCAACGTGACATGGGGAACTTCAAAAGAAGAAAATTTTGATTACTTCATCGTTCAGCAATCTAAAAATGGTGAGGAATATGTTGATTTAGGATCTGTACTTGGTGCAGGTTACAATACAGCTTCAAGAATTGATTATACGTTCGTTCATGATCAGCCCTTATTGGGATCTAATTACTACCGTTTGAAGGCCGTAGATTTGGATGGCACGTTCGAGTATTTTGGCCCTGTGGTGGTCAGCTTTGATGGGCTAAGAAATGTTAGCGTTTATCCAAATCCGGTAACAGAGGATTATCTCAACCTTGAACTCAACTTTAATCCAGGCGAAAATGCTCGCATTGTAATTATGAATTCATTCGGTGTATCGGTGGCAAATTATACGAATGTCGGAATCCATACCCGAATCGAGTTGCCCACGCTTTCAGCGGGAGTGTACTTCGTAAAGTTTCAGTCAGCTGGACTGAATGAAACGCGCAGGTTTATCGTTCAATAAAATGTTTTCATTACGGTTCAAGTACTAAGCTTCCTGGGTTAAAAGCTCGGGAAGTTTTGTTAGAATCTCTGCCGTCATTTCCTTGAGTCCGAATTGGTGTCTCCAACCCCAGTCTTTCCTGGCGGACGAATCATCAATTGATTGTGGCCAGCTTTCAGCTATACTTTGTCTGAAATCCGGGTTGTAGGAAATCATAAAGTCTGGAATGTGCTTTTTGATTTCGGCTGAAATCTCAGCAGGTGAAAAACTCATGGCTGAAATGTTGTAGCTGGAACGAATCTTGATTTTTTCAGCAGGAGCTTCCATCAAGTCAAGGGTTGCTTTTACGGCATCGTCCATGTACATCATGGGCAGATAGGTATCTTCCTTCAGGAAGCATTCAAATTTTTTATCCGTCAAAGCTTTGAAGAAAATGTCTACAGCATAATCGGTGGTACCGCCACCGGGTTTTGTTTTGTAGCCAATCAACCCCGGGTAACGCAAACTGCGCACATCAACGCCTTTGTTTCGGAAATACCATTCGCACCAACGCTCCCCGGCTTGCTTACTAATGCCGTAAATGGTTGTCGGATCCATGATGGTATCCTGAGGTGTGTTTTGCTTGGGTGTTGTTGGTCCGAAGGCTGCAATGGAGCTAGGCCAGTACACTTTGTGCAACTGAAATTCAACGGCTGCATCCAACACGTGCACCAATCCATCCAGGTTTAAATGCCAGGCAAACTTGGGGTTCTTTTCACCCGTGGCGGATAGCACGGCAGCTAAATGATACACCTGGGTGATTTCATTTTTCTTGATAAAATCGAATAGATTCTTTTGTTTGAGAACATCCAGAATTTCAAAATTCCCCTGATTTAGAATTCCCTGCGGATCCTTTATATCGGTGGCAATTACATTGTCCTTGCCATATAAATTCCAAAGTCCTTGTGTTAACTCTGAACCCAATTGTCCGCCAGCGCCTATTATTAGAATCTTGTGTTTTTTCATGTTGTGGATTGGGTCGAAAGTTAAAGAATTTTGGCTTTTTACTACCAACTGTTAGGTTCACTTTTGGGGGAAGCGATTAACTTTGCGCCACTTCACCCCAACCCCTCTTCCGGGAGGAGTGGGGCTTTAAGTTGATAATAGAAAGTCTATGTATAAAAAGCTAAAACCTGTATTAGAGAAAGAACTTGCTTCTATTAAGGAAGCAGGGCTATTTAAAAAGGAGCGCATTATTATTTCTCCGCAAGGGGCCGATATAAAAATTGAGGCCCGCCTGCCGGACGGGCAGGGCGGAAAAGAGGTTATTAACTTCTGTGCGAACAACTATCTCGGCCTTTCATCACACCCCAGAGTAATTGAAGCAGCTAAACGTGCTATTGATACCCATGGCTTCGGTATGTCTTCTGTACGGTTCATCTGTGGTACACAAGACATCCATAAGGAGCTGGAAAAAAAGATTTCTGATTTTCTGGGCATGGAAGATACCATATTGTATGCCGCAGCCTTTGATGCTAACGGTGGGGTTTTTGAACCCTTGCTTGGCGCAGAAGACGCCATAGTTTCGGACGAATTAAATCACGCTTCTATTATTGATGGAGTTCGGTTGTGTAAAGCCATGCGGTACCGCTACACGCACAACGACATGAATGACTTGGAAAAGCAATTGCAGGATGCAAAGGCTGCCGGAGCGCGACAAATACTCATTGTTACCGATGGGGCCTTCTCTATGGATGGAACCATTGCCCGTTTAGATTTGATCTGTGACATAGCCGATAAGTATGAGGCTTTGGTGATGACGGATGAATGCCATGCCACTGGTTTTCTGGGTAAAACCGGAAGGGGTGTTCCTGAATATTGTGGTGTAATGGATCGGGTAGACATTATTACCGGTACATTAGGCAAAGCACTGGGTGGAGCTTCAGGCGGATTTACTTCCGGAAAGAAGGAAATTATTGAATTACTGCGCCAGCGATCACGACCCTATTTATTCTCAAACACGCTGGCACCTTCTATTGTAGGTGCTTCTATTGAAGTGTTTAATATGCTTTCGGAAACAACTGCTTTACGTGATAAGTTGGAAAGCAATACAACCTATTTTAGAAATGAGATGACAAAAGCCGGTTTTGATATCAAACCGGGCGAACATCCTATAGTTCCCATAATGTTGTATGAGGCTCCTCTTGCACAAAAGTTTGCTGAAAAGCTTCTGGAGAAAGGAATCTATGTCATCGGCTTTTTCTTTCCGGTGGTTCCGAAAGGAAAAGCCAGAATTCGCGTACAGATTTCAGCGGCTCATGAAAACCATCATCTGGAAAAAGCCATACAGGCCTTTACTGAAATTGGAAAAGAGCTGGGTGTTTTGAAATAGCCGATTTCTTTTTTAACCGTCTATCTTCATGATTGGATTTCTTATGAAATAGTTGAAATCTGTTTAAGGTTTAATTTCTATATTTCACTTCTTAAACCTATTTCATTCATGAAGAATTTTCTCATTGCCCTTTTAGCACTCAGTATATCTTTTACTGTATTCTCACAACGGGCTACAAAAAATCAGCAGCCCGCCCCTGTTGCAAATTCAATCGATCTTAATGCCTATTATAATTCTGTAAAGTGGAGGAGCATTGGGCCTTTCCGCGGAGGACGTTCGGTTACGGCAAGTGGGGTAGTGGGTGACATCAATACGTACTATATGGGCACTACCGGGGGAGGTGTTTGGAAAACCGATGACATGGGGAATACGTGGAGAAATATTTCAGATGGCTATTTCACTACGGGTTCGGTGGGTGCTATCGCTGTTTCGGAGAGCGAACCTAACACCGTTTACGTAGGTATGGGCGAGCATGCCGTTCGTGGTGTAATGACACATCATGGTGATGGTGTTTACAAATCCACCGATGCCGGAAAAACCTGGAGGAAATTAGGCCTTGAACAGACGCAACATATTTCACGCATTGTCATTCACCCGCGTGATCCGAATATAGTGTATGTAGCTGCTCAAGGTGCATTATATGGAAAGACACCGGAACGAGGTGTATATAAATCTGTTGATGGAGGGGCAACCTGGAAAAGAGTTTTATATGTAGACGATAAAAGTGGATGTGTAGAACTTTCAATGGACTATAACAATCCGCAAGTATTGTATGCCGCTATGAATGAATATGGCCGCTTGCCGTGGAAAGTAATAAGCGGTGGAACAGGCAGTGGTTTGTATAAATCGAATGATGCCGGAGCAACGTGGGAAAAAATTCATACGGGCTTGCCTAAAGAGCTGGGTAAAATGGCTGTTGCTGTAAGCCGATCAAATTCTGAAAAAGTTTATGCGCTGGTAGAAAGTGATTCCGATAAAGAGCAGGGTGGCTTATTTGTTTCGGAGAATGCCGGTAAAACCTGGACGCGTGTTAGTGACGATCATCGATTGGTTCAACGGGCATGGTACTACATTGAAGTTTTTATAGATCCGCAAGACGAGCAGACTGTTTATGTATTAAGCGCTCCTGCATTGCGTTCCATTGATGGCGGTAAAACCTGGGAGAATGTTGAAGGTGCGCATGGCGATTACCACGATTTGTGGATTAACCCGAACAATCCAAAAAATATGGTCATGGCCGATGATGGTGGTGCTTCCATTACGCTGAATTATGGTAAAACGTGGTCAACTCAAAGTAATATGCCTACGGCACAGTTATATCGTATTAATGTTGACAATAGTTTTCCCTACAGAATTTACGCAGGCCAGCAAGACAATACTTCATTAGCGATTGCCAGCCGTGAATTTGCCAGTGGTGGAATTTCAGCCAAGAGTTGGGCGCCATCTGCCGGGGGCGAAAGTGCTTTCCTGGCGTTTAATCCGGATGACCCACAATATGTACTGGGAGGCAGCTATCTCGGAACCATTGAAGTACTCGACACCAAAGCAAAAGCCGGTACCAATATTATGGCGGCTCCTATTCAATACCTGGGTCGTGATGCAAAAGATATGAAATATCGGTTCAATTGGAATGCACCCATCATCTGGTCGAAACATGAACCCAACACCTTTTATCACGGTGCACAGGTTTTATTAAAAACTACAGATATGGGCAAAACCTGGACGGAAGTTTCGCCTGACCTTTCCCGTAACGAAAAGGAAAAACAGGGCAAAGGTGGTGGACCGTACACCAATGAAGCCGTAGGCGCAGAAAATTATGGTACGCTGAGTTATGTGATTGAATCACCACATGAAAAAGGGGTGATCTGGACAGGAAGTGATGATGGCCTGGTACACCTTACCCGCGATGGCGGAGCTACCTGGAAAAATGTAACACCCATTGGTTTACAAGAGTGCCTGATCAATGCGATTGACGTATCACCACACGATCCGGCAACAGCCTATATCGCTACCACGCGTTTTAAGTTTAATGATCATGCACCTGCATTGTACAAAACTACCGACTACGGAAAAACATGGACTAACATTACGAAGGGGATTCCACAAGGAGCGTTTACACGTGTTGTACGCGAAGATGATGTGCGAAAGGATTTGCTTTTTGCCGGAACTGAAACCGGAGTTTATATTTCCTTTAATGGTGGTGCAACTTGGCAATCCTTTCAGTTGAATTTGCCGGTAACACCCATCACCGATCTTAAAGTTCATCAAGGTGATCTTATCGCATCTACCTCCGGCCGATCATTCTGGATACTGGATGACCTGGGGTTAATACGACAGTATAAATCTAACGCTGAATCGTTTGCACTCTTTAAACCGGTAGATGTAATTCTCGTAAATGGCTCCAGTGAGTTAAATGGTTCAACGTCTGAGTTTAGTGGTTCGCATCCGTATCGGGGTGTAAACCCCGCAACCGGAAGCGTGATCTATTACCACTTGCCTGAGTTAAGGAAGGAGGATCACATTTCTATTATCATTAAGGATGCTTCGGGTAATGTTGTTCGTCAGTTCAGCTCTAAAACCGACACCACGTTTGTTACCTATGATGGGGGTCCGTCTGCAGAACCTGTATTATCAAAAACGAAAGGTCTTAATCGGTTCGTTTGGAATCTTCGTTACCCAACCATGCCAGGGGCAACCGGTGTCTATATTGAGGGTAGTTATAGAGGTCATAGAGCCTCCCCAGGTAAGTATTCAGCTGAATTGATGATAGGTGATCGGGAGACAGCTGTGGCTTTTGAAATCCTGCCCAATCCATTGTATGAATTGGATGCAAAAGCTTATCAGGAATACCATACTGTAATGAATAAGATGGAAGCAGAACTCACCCTGATGCATAACCTGGTAAATTCTTTACACGATAAACGCCTTCAGCTTGAGCAACTACTGAGCACACTTCCTTCAGAAGAAAAGCATAAAGCCATTGTAGTAAACGGGCACGCTTTGGTTAAGCGCATGAAGCAGTGGGATAAGGAAATGGTTCAACGCAAATCAAAAGCGTATGATGATGTAGAAAACTTTCCAAACAAGTTTACCGCAGAATACCTCTTCCTGATAAACCATACCGAAAGTGATATTCCAAAAGTGAATAAACCTTCGTTGGATCGTTTGGCTGAGCTTACTCAGGAATGGAGAGTACTTCATGCACGCGCACGTGAAATATTGGAAAGGGATATCCCTGCCTTGAACAAGCAATTCTGGGATGCAGGAGTTGGAGCTGTTTGGAAGAAATGATAGTACCGGGTATTGCAATTAAGCTTTAACGCCATTTTTTGTAGGAACACTTTCACTTTCAACTACAGACTCTTCCCAATGGGTTGGCTCTGAGTTATGAAGGTAGCTTAGTATCTTTTGTTCTACCTGCTTGAGCTTTAAGGCTTTTAGAAATTTACCGTTGCGGGCCAATATAAGTCTGCCGGTTTCTTCGGAAATAGCCAGTACAAGCGTATCCGTACTTTCCGACATGCCCACGGCCGCACGGTGACGCATTCCAAATTGAGGAGGGAGATGGTCGTTTTCACTTACGGGCAATACACATCGTGCAGCTTTAACGCGCCCTTTGTGTATAATGATGGCCCCATCGTGTAACGGACTGGTCTTGTTGAAGATTGAAAGTATGAGTGCTTTCGTAATCTCCGCGTCCAAAGGATCGCCCGTTTCCGCATAGAACTTTAACGCGGTATCCCGTGAAAAAACGATCAGCGCTCCGGTTTTAGTACCTTTTAATGTTTTACAGGCTTCAATGATTTGGTGAATATCCGTTTCATCGTTGTATTCGCCTCGCCAGTTTGCCAGGGTTTTTAAAAAATTATCACGGAATTCAGTACCTCTACCAATGACCAGCAAAAACTTACGGATTTCCGGTTGAAACAAAATGATCATAGCCAACACGCCTACACCCATAAATTGTCCGAGTATGGTGGCCAGTAATTCCATTTGTGCCGCACGCACAATCAGGTAAATCAGATAAAGCGCCAGTATGCCAAGAAAAATATTTACAGCAATACTTCCGCGAATAAGCTTATAAACCTGATATAACAAAATGCTCACCAGGCCAATATCTACGAGGTCAACCCACGTTACATCCAGAAAGCCGATTTTAAAAAGAAGAATCATTGATGTAAAGTTAAGGTAAATAGACTTTATACCTTAAGGTTATCGGTAGAATCGTCTTTGTATAGGTCACTTTAACTCTTTGTCAATTTTTACTGATGACAGTCCTTTTAAATATGTGTCATACCAACCAATGTATCGTTGGAGCCTGTCTACCTGATAACTGGGTGTCGATATGCCATGGAACTGACCGGGGTAAATAATCAGCCCGGTTGGAATATTCTGTGATCGCAGCGCCTGATACATCTGCTCACTTCCAATAGCGGGTACATTGAAATCTTTTTCTCCCACGATATAAAGCGTAGGTGTTTTTATGCGATCTGCTTTGAAGAAGGGATAGGAAATCTTCATGTACTTATCAACATTTTTCCACGGTACACCCAGCTCATTTTCATATTGATTGATATACTGATCGTGTCCATAACCGGAAAAAATATTGGCGATACCAGCACCACTAACGGCTGCCTTGAACCGGGTATCGGTTGCAATGCTGTAATTTGTAAGCATACCACCATAACTCCAACCGCCAATGCCAAGTTTACCCGGATCTGCAATTCCATTTGCAATAGCATAGTCAACAGCTCCTTGAATATCGATAACTTCTTTATTTCCCCAGTCGGCACTAATGGCCCTGCTGTAAGCAAGCCCCCGACCGCTGCTTCCTCTGTAATTAACCGAGATAACATTATATCCTGAGGCAGCGAGTATTTGCTGCGTTATGGAAAAACCCCAGTTATCTTGCGCAACCGGTCCACCATGTATAAAAAAGATGGTAGGGTTTTTTTGTTTGGGATCAACGCCTACCGCCCGATAGAGAATACTGGAAACCATCGTGCCATCCTTGCTCTTTGATGTGAAACCTTCAACTGTTGCCAACTGAATAGTGGAGAAAAAGTCTTCATGATGACTGGTAAGTTTGCGCGGTTCACCATTTTCGATAACACAAACTTCAGCTGGTCTGTTTGGATCACTTACCAGTGCAACGGGTTTACCCGCAGAAGAAATGGAGAGACTGGAGTAGACTCTTTTTCCCTCAGCAAATCGTTTAAATTCACTGGTGGATAAACTTACCTCACCAATATATTGCTGACGATCGTCAGCGACCTGCACATAAATTGCTTTACTATCCGAACTCCATTCGGGATTACTTACCGGACGATCAAGTGAAAGGGTTAATACTTTCGGCTCTCCCCCCTCTTTAGAGATTACGGCCAGTACACTTTGTTCGTACATGTTAAACGTTGGCGTTGTTGAACGCAAATAGGCAATAGTTTTTCCATCCGGACTCCATTTTGGATTAGTATCTGATCCGGTCCATGTTGTCAGTTGTTTTGGTGTTGCTCCTTTCCGGGCATCAATAATCCATAAGTCACTATTATTATTTTTATCGGGCTCAGCGGTTCGGTTGCTTACAAAAACCAGTTGGTTTCCGTCAGGGCTCCATTCCGGTTGTGCCTCATTGAACTTTCCACGGGTTAGCGTATCCAGTTTTTTGGTAGCCAGATCAAATAAATACAAATGAGAGTAGCGTTCCTGAACATAACCTTGTACATCTTGCTTAAACCGGAATCGATCTATTTCAATCGGCTTAGGAGTTTTTGTTTTAGAAGTATCTGGCAGATCACGGATAACCATCACTAGTTTTTTGCCATCAGGCGACCATTTGTAATCGGTCAGGTCTGCTTTTAGATCGGTTAGTTTTTTTGCTTCTCCACCTTTCCGATCCATTAACCACACCTGGCTTTTCTTCAGCCCAAATCGGCTGGATACAAAAGAGAGATACCGCCCATCGGGACTCCACTTTGGAGATGACTCGCCATCAGGACTGTTGGTGAGTTGTATGGTCTGTTGGCCATCAAGGCTTACCATCCATAGATCACTGTTGCGTTTGTCTTTGGCGGAATCGACAGATGTAACAACATACGCTACCCACTGCCCTTCTGGGGATAGTATCGGGTCGGTAACAGATTTTAATTTGTAAAGATCGCCCGGCTGGAGTTTTTTATTAGACGTTACTTGTCCGAAGGTTAAAGCGGTCAGGAACAGACAGGATAGAATTAGTAAGGATTTCATAGTGTATGAATTAGGAATTTAAGGACTTGAATAATGCTAAACACTCCACCGCTTCTTTCGCATCATGAACACGAAGTATGGATGATCCCTTCATCAAAGCCACCATGTTCAAGGCAGTGGTTCCGTTTAACGCCTGCCCGGCATCTGTACGCAGCGTATTCCAGATCATTGATTTTCTGGAAAGACCTACTAAAAGCGGTTTGCCTAAAATAGTAAGGTGTTCAAGGTGGTTAAGCAGTTTAAAATTTTGTTCCGGTGTTTTAGCAAAACCAAAACCCGGGTCAAGTATAATATCGTTAACCCCATGGGCATGTAATTCGGCTATTTTTTTATGGAAATAACCAATGATTTCATGCAGCAGATTATCATACGTTGTAATTGTTTGCATGGTTTGGGGTGTGCCTCTCATATGCATACAGATGTAGGGCACATTCAAATTGGCCACGGTAGTAAACATATCCGCATCAAGTTCACCGGCAGAAATATCATTAATCATTGCTGCGCCTTCTTCTATTGCCGCCCGCGCTACCGGGGAGCGAAATGTGTCCACCGAAATAATAGTACTAGCAAATTTGTTTTTAATACTGCGAATTGCACTTATTACTCTAACTTTTTCCTCTTCCAGCGGAACATCGGTTGCTCCGGGCCGCGATGAGTAACCGCCCACATCGATTATAGTAGCTCCATCGTTGAGCATTTTTTCAACATGGATGAGCAGCTCCTTCTCGTTCATAAGTCTCCCACCATCATAAAAACTGTCCGGTGTTACATTAACGATGCCCATCACCAGTGGCTCGCGCAAACTCAGTAACCGCCCGCCCAGGTTCAGTGTTTTGTTTGTTGAAAATGCTGTATTTTGCCCCGTTGAAATCATGATACACGAAAAAACTGCCTCCGAATATAAGCAGGTGATTGCCACCTGCAAAGCGTTATTCCTGAAGAAGACAAAGGACTATGGAACGGCTTGGAGGATACTTAGGCTTCCGGCTATTACCGATCAGATATTTATTAAGGCAAAGCGTATCCGGAGCATACAGGAGAAAGGCGCTCAGCGCATTGATGATCCTATTTCGGATGAATTTATCGGCATTATTAATTATTGTGTCATCGCATTGTTACAGTTAAAGCTTGAAGGTACCGCCAAGACGGAATTGACAGTTGATGAAGTCGAACCACTTTACACCGCTGCCATTGACGAAACGTTTAATCTTCAGCAAGATAAGAACCATGATTACGGGGAAGCGTGGCGTGATATGCGGGTGGAATCTATGACGGATATTATTCTTATGAAGTTATTACGGGTGAAACAAATTGAAGACAACGAGGGTAAAACGCTGGTGAGTGAAGGTGTAAAAGCGAACTACCAGGATATGATTAACTATGCAGTTTTTTGCTTGATCAAGTTGAGGGAGAATAATTAAAGGCTTGCTATGAGAAAGTACATTGATTGGTTTTCAAGATTTTTTGTTGGTGGACTGTTCATCTTTTCCGGCCTGATTAAACTGAACGATCCGGTAGGAACAGAGATTAAGCTTGAAGAATATTTTGAAGTTTTTGCGGTTGATTTCGGTTCCTTTTTCCAGGTTTTTATTCCGTTTGCCTTGCCCATTGGTTTGTTTTTGGTTGTACTGGAGGTTGTTTTGGGTGTAGCCGTGCTCATCAATTACCGCATGCGACTTACCACAACGGTGCTACTGGTGCTCATCATTTTTTTTACATTCCTGACGGGATATTCTGCCATTTTAAACAAAGTAACAGACTGTGGTTGCTTTGGTGATGCTATTAAATTAACACCATGGGAATCCTTTTACAAGGACCTTATACTGATCGTGTTCATCCTGCATTTATTCTGGTACCGAAAAGTTTATGATCCGGTGCTGCGTACGATGGAGGGCCATGCTGTTATTGCAGGAGTAACCCTAATCAGTTTTTTCCTCGGCATTTACGCCATTCGTCATTTACCGTTTATTGATTTTCGGGCTTATAAAATCGGAAATAATATTCCGGAGCAAATGAAGTTGCCACCGGATGCCAGGCGTGACAGTGTGGTGATGACGTTTATTTATGAACAAGCCGGAGTGCGAAAGGAACTGACAATGGATCAACTAAGTCAGGTAGACTCAACCTATACATTCATTGACCGTTTGGATAAAGTGGTACGGGAAGGCGACCGGCCCAAGATCATTGATTATCGGGTAGAAGGTGTTGACGGTGACAACTTCACCCAACAAACTTTTGAAGGAGCGAAGCTTTTGATTGTGATGTACAATGTAAAACATGCTGCTACAAAGAATGCTGGAAAAATCTCCCAGCTGATTAATGAGCTGGAAGGAAAAGCCGAAGCTATTATTCTAACATCCTCTGCCTCAACAGATGTTGAGGCCTTCCGCCATGAACATCAATGGGCTGCCCCCTATTATTTTGCCGATGCTACTGTATTAAAAACAATCGTCCGGTCGAACCCCGGTTTAACACTATGGGTAAACGGAACGGTAAAAGGCATGTGGCATCATAACGATACGCCCAACGCTCAGGAAGTATTGGAATTAATGTAACGCCATTGAAAATTTTTCTCATAGGCTTGCCCGGATCCGGTAAGAGTACATTGGGTAAACAACTGGCCGATGCACTTCATCTGCCGTTTATGGATTTGGATAGTGAGATAGAAAGGGAATGCAAGAACCCGATAACTGAGATTTTTAAAGTGAAGGGCGAGGCCTGGTTCAGGGAGAAAGAAGCCCAGGTATTGCGTGAGAGGAGTAAGGAAAACCAAACCTTTGTTATGGCGACAGGAGGGGGTACACCTTGTTTTCATGATGGTATTGACTTTATGAACCGAATTGGGGTGACTATATTTCTGGATGTTCCCATAGATGTAATTACTGATCGAATCACCAACGAAGGAAAAGAAGCACGTCCTTTACTTGCTAAGGAGGAGGACACGGAAATAAGCAGTGTGATCAGTAAACTCTACACCGATCGCCACGTCTACTATTCAAAGGTCACGCACCGGGTTAGTGATTATGACATTAGCGTAAGCACCTTGCTGGATTTAATCCGTGCAAGTCGTATTAAAAGTTGAAGCCGGCTGTAAGCATTACTGTATTTAATTTTGCTTTCACGGTAACAGGATCGGCATATCCATTGGAAAAAATGTAGGGGAAATAAAGTGAATCAGCGTTTCGCGAAACGAAGGCAAGGTCAGCAAAGAAAGCTTTTTGCCGTAAACCAATACCGGTGCTCCAATAGTTATTGGAATAGGTAATATTTTCATTGCTGTAAGGGTTACCCAAAACACCATACCCGCCTCTGAATCTGAATACTTGATAACGATACTCTCCACCTATTCTGAAATTAACCACCGACTGGTAATCAGTTTCAATCACCGTATTTTCATGGGAGAATGAAAAGCCGCCTGAACCCGATCCATATTTTGCTTTCGCGGGACTCATAAACTCTACATCCGCTGAAATAAATCCATTTTTTAAAAAGATGGCAGCTCCGGTAGAAAATTTTAAAGGTGTAGTAAAACTGTAATCCGTAAATACACCACCTTCATCGGTTGTGGCAAATTCATTGGTCAATATTTCAGAGCCATCTCCATAGTAGTCAAAAGAATCCCAGTTGGTATACATTTCAGCATTGTACACACTGGTTAACTGATAATAGGTTGGTGTAACAAAAGATGCACCTACCTGAACTGCATTCACAGGTCTGAAGGTTAACCCTAACGTTGCATTTAAACCTGTACCGTCAATGGTGATACGTTCATCAAGTAATAAGTCGAACAATAGATCTTCTTCAAATTGCTCGGAGAAGTTTGTCGAAGATTCATAGCGGAGGGTGGAGATTCCAATCCCACCCCCAAAAAATATTTTGTCATTATAATTCCCACCATAAGATATACTCCATTGATTGGTAGCTCCTTTGGTAGTAATAGATTCACGCTGGAACGGAATGCCCGCAACATCTGTGAAATACTCATCATTTGGTCCGGGTGGATCTAAGATATTTTGCGGACCAATCAGAAAGTTATAGTACCCCAGTCCGGTGGGTGTATTAAAGTTGTACTGTCCCTCATCAAACTGACTCGTGTTCGTGCCATTAGCCTGTTCGATAAAGTAATCGATAATGGAAGTTTGTTGGTTTTCGCCCATGTATTGCATGGAGCTATTGAAATCATTTGTACGGGATAGTGTAAAAGCAAAGGAACCTCCCAAAAATCCGTTTTTGTTTTTCGGAGAATGGATCACAACACTTAAACCCGGAATAGTAAAGTTGGATTGTGATTGTGTATCCGTGTTACCAAAATATGCAGTAGAAAATTGGTTGGAATTTACCGCTACGGAAATCGTGGCTTCCGAACGATTAAACATACCCAAACCAGCGGGATTAGAATAGGCCAGGCTATAATCTCCGCCTAGCGCAATCTGGGCACCACCAATGCCCTGAATCCGTGCACTTCCTCCCGGTTGGGTGGAACTGAAGCGAAGAGCATTCTGAACAAAGTTCTGACCCATCACTGCATTAAAATTAATGAGCAATAGCAGAACAGGGAGATGTGTTAAAACTCCAAAGATTCTCTTCATAAAACGCTGAGCTTAGTTTCCGCCCCGTGATCTTCCGGTACTTGTTGCTCCCGAAGATCGTGCCGGTGCAGAATAACCGCTTGATGATCCGGAAGAAAAACTACTGGAACGTGATGGGCTGCTACTGCTACCATTAGACCACGAGGATGAGTTGCTCCGTGAATTACTATTCATGTAAGAGTTTGAACGAATTCCATCATTGGAGTAACCTCTCGGGTT
>CAZQXC010000002.1:73010-76206 GCA_964597075.1 uncultured Roseivirgaceae bacterium
TACTATTCATGTAAGAGTTTGAACGAATTCCATCATTGGAGTAACCTCTCGGGTTCGAATAATATTGTGCATTTTGCATGGCGGCTCTTCTTCTTGGATTGTAATGTTCGTCCTGTTGTGTATTGGCAGATGAAACCCTTCCGTTTGATGGACTGCCAGAACGCGTATTGGTTGATGCAACAGAATTATTCTTTACCGTAGCAGACGGATTATAAGCAGTGGAGTTGCCAGAACGCAAAACAGGTTTAGCATACGTGGCGCGTCTTGAATCGCTTACCGCAACTGTTGAACCTGCAGGGCAATACCATATACTTGAAGGCCACATCATTGAATTGTAATAAGGATTACCCCAGTTGTACCCTAACCCCATATTCCAGCCACTGTTCCAGGGATTTCCCCAGCCCATTCCATAACCAAGCGACATATTCCAGCCACTACCCATGTAAGGATTCATTCCCATTCCCATTCCCATGTAGGGGTTCATACCCATCCCCATATGCGGATTCATCCAGGGATCATTCCATGCCCATGGGTTATTCCATCTGTTATAATATGAAGGTCCGTACCAACCTGGGTTGTACATATTCATATTATTCATCTGGTTGCCGTTCCAGCCATTGTAATAATATCCCTGGTTGTAATCGAAGGCGTTGGTTGTTGCCAATGCAGCTGTGTAGCCTTCTACAAAATAATTCTGTTCATCTTCACTGGCTTGCTCGGAATAGGAACGAGAAATGTATTCAGGGTTTACATTACGCGCAGAATAACTATCCGTTGGATTCGTGTATTCATCGAGCATAGTTGTTTCCTTGAAATTCTTCTTTTTGAAGGTTTCATAACTATTGCTGGCATAAACCTCTTCTGATTTGGATGATTTTATGGTAGTGTTTTGTTTCTCCCTGTCTTTCGAACGGAAGTACATATCATCATACTCTTGCGCAAACGCACCAGCACCTACTGTCATCAACATCCCTATTATTATTCTCGTTTTCATAAGCGTATTGTTTAATTCGTTCCGTACACTCTATTAACGTTGAAACTGTCATAATGTGTTCAATAAAGGTAAGAAATTATGCCAGATTATCCTCAAAAATGCCCGTTTATCCGTTCGTTGGCACCCTTCCCACCGTATATTTGCCGGTTAGCCAATGAAACAAGAATTATACCAATATGGGTAAGGAAATTCCATCGCGCAGTGAAGATTATTCGCTGTGGTACAATGAGTTAGTAAAAAAAGCCGATTTGGCTGAGCATTCTGATGTGCGCGGTTGCATGGTGATTAAGCCCTACGGATATAGCATCTGGGAAAAAATGCAGCAAGCGTTGGATAAGATGTTTAAGGACACCGGGCATGTGAATGCCTATTTCCCCCTTTTTGTGCCCAAAAGTATGTTTGAGGCAGAAGAGCAAAATGCAGAGGGTTTTGCTAAGGAATGTGCCATTGTTACCCATTATCGCTTAAAAAATGATCCAGATCGAAAGGGAAAACTCATGGTTGATCCGGAAGCAAAGCTGGAAGAGGAATTAGTCGTTCGGCCTACCAGCGAGGCCATCATCTGGAGTACGTATAAAAAGTGGATTCAATCATACCGCGACTTGCCACTGCTCATTAACCAATGGGCTAATGTTGTTCGCTGGGAAATGCGCACACGTTTATTTCTTCGCACCGCTGAGTTTCTTTGGCAGGAAGGTCATACAGCCCACGCCACCGCTGAAGAAGCTGTGAAGGAAACCAGGCAAATGCTGGATGTTTATGCCACGTTTGCCGAACAATTCATGGCCATGCCGGTGATAAAGGGAAAAAAATCGGAGGGTGAAAAATTTCCCGGAGCTTTAGACACCTATTGCATAGAGGGTATGATGCAGGATGGCAAAGCGTTGCAAGCGGGAACATCGCACTTTCTTGGACAAAATTTTGCCAAAGCATTTAATGTTCAATTTGCCGGTAAGGATGGCAAACTGGATTATGTTTGGGGGACTTCGTGGGGTGTGAGTACGCGTTTGATGGGAGCGTTGATTATGGCCCATTCCGATGATGATGGGTTGGTACTACCACCCAAACTTGCACCTATTCATGTGGTTATTGTTCCCATTTTCAGAACCGAAGAGGAATTAAATAGGGTTTCTGAAAAAGTAGATGGTATTGTTAAAACACTTCGTGAAAAAGGTCTGTCCGTAAAATTTGATAATCGGGATACGCATAAACCAGGATTTAAATTTGCCGAGTGGGAATTGAAGGGTGTGCCTGTTCGCCTGGCCATTGGTCCGCGCGACCTGGAAAATGGAACCGTTGAAGTAGCCAGACGTGACACGAAAGAAAAACAAGTGATGAAATTGGATGATGTTGCCAGCCAGATACCGGAATTGTTAAACGCTATCCAGGAGAATATTTTTAACCGGGCGTTAACGTTCAGGGATACGATGATCACAACTGTTAATACTTTAGAGGACTTTAAAAAAGTTCTGGATGAGAAGGGTGGTTTTGTTTCAGCGCACTGGGATGGCACTGCTGAGACGGAGGCTTCCATTAAGGATCAGACTAAAGCTACTATCCGGTGCATTCCGCTGGATGCAGTGGAAGAACAGGGTTTTTGTATTTACACCGGAAAACCTTCTGACAGGCGTGTACTGTTTGCCAGGGCGTATTAATGCTCGCTTAAAAATATAAAAAGAAGCTTGACTAAGTCGTGAGGCTTCTTTTTGTACTTTTGATTCCTTTTGAAAATTACCTATGCTCATGTGGTTAGCAATAGCAGCCTTAATTCTTGCCGGTATCATTATGATTATCGTAGAAGTTATTTTTATACCCGGAACAACCGTAGTGGGTTTGCTGGGACTTGTTTTTTTGGTAGTTGGACTGATATTCGGTTATACCGAATTTGGGAGTGAGACGGGTTCCTGGATTTTACTGGGCACTTTAGTTACCCTAGCGGTGGTGCTTTACATGAGTTTTCGAAAGGGTGCCTGGAAAAAGTTTTCCCTGAAAACAAGCATAGATAGTAAGGTGAATGAAGGTATACTGGGTGTATTGGCTGTTGGAGCCGTAGGCATTGCGGCTTCCGCACTACGCCCAATGGGAACCGTTGAATTCGATGGTAAATTGGTTGAAGTTAAAACCAATGGCGACTATCTTGCAGCTGGCACACGTGTAAAAATTATTCAAATTCAAACCAACGATATTGTTGTTGAACCTATT
>CAZQXC010000003.1:0-56663 GCA_964597075.1 uncultured Roseivirgaceae bacterium
TGAATAGCTTCCGGAAACAATGTAATGCTATTGTTTTCGATGCTTCGGTAGTCTACCAGGTTACGGATCATGTCCAATCCGTCAGCCACCACGATGTGCATTTTTTCCAGGAAGTTCTTTTGTTCATCAGTAAAATTATTGGGGTCCATTTGCAGTAACTGAACCAACGCATAAATCCGGTTAAGGGGCGATTTAATATCGTGCGATACAATACTGATCAGCTTCTGCTTTTCCTGCTGAAGCGCTTCGAGTTGCCGGAGCAAATCAACAGGATCCAATAACGAGTGGTTTTCCGATTCAGTCATAGTGAAGAGGAAAGTTAAAAACTTCCGGTAGATTCTGTATCAGAGGCGAATACGGATTTCTTCTTTGTGGTTAACCGGCACAGAAAACGGCACACCCTTGTATTGCAGGCGTATAGTTCCTTTATAATGAATCTGAAATTTTTTACCGCCAATTACCGCAAACACAGCATCCAATAATCCAATTTCTTTCATGTTCAGTTTTACTTCCAATGGAACGGTGAATTCTGAACGGGCCGGAACTTTCAACTTCATTTGTTGATCGATAACAGCGGCCTTTTTCCCATCTACAAACACCTCCATGTCAATTTTCTTTACCGTCATGCGGATGTTGTTGGGGTTGTAAAGAATTGCATTGGCCTTGAGTAACGGATCGGATGTTGCATCAACAATAACATCTTTAATTTGCCTGAGCTGAACATCTTCTTTTGGCTTGCACCCCTGAATCATCAGGAGAAACACTAGAAAAATTAGCGAAAAGGCCCAACCCCTACGCACAACGAATAACCAATAACGAGTAACCTTATTTGAATACTGAATCATACCTGTAAGTATAAATAATCTCTTCCTAACTTTGCTCCATGAATTCCCACTTTGACGCTATTGCGGATGGCCTGGCTGAACAAGGATATGCTGTTATCGATCAATTTTTGAGCCAAGATGAGGTGATGGATATTTTACAGGTAAACGAATTTAACGATAACCGTTTATTTAAGAAAGCAGGCATAGGCAACAGTCAATCCCTACAAATTCAGGAGGGTATTCGAGGAGATTACATTCAGTGGCTTGATAAAGGGAATGCCGCACGGCCCGTTAAAGTTTACCTGGATAAACTTGACGCACTTACCCGGTTTTTAAATCAAGCCTTGTTTTTAAGCCTGAAAGATTTTGAAGTACACATTGCCCGGTACCCGGTGGGTACTTTTTATAAGCGACACCTGGATCAGTTTAAGCAAGATGATCACCGTAAGCTCTCCGTGATCTGTTACCTGAATACCCATTGGAAGGAACAACACGGTGGCCAGTTGCGTATATATTTACCGCAGAAATCAGTAGATATTTTTCCGCATGCCGGACGTTTAGTTTGTTTTCGTTCCGATCTGCTGGAACATGAAGTACTGCCCGCAACCCGGGAACGGGTAAGCATAACCGGCTGGATGCTTGATCGGCTGGCGGAGCTTAAGCACTTGTAACCCGAAGCCATCTCAAAAATCTTTTGGTCATCGCGGTCAAATAAACCGCAATCCGGAATGGCGTATCTATAAGAAAGGATTGTTGAGATGGCTTCTAGCGCTTGCTGATTTTATTTTTGTAGATGGAGCGTTGGCTGGGACGCTTTACTAAAAGTTATAGACCACTACGTCTGACTATATTTTTCAAGAACCCATTGTGAAACGGCTGCCAGGTATTCAGGTGAAAGGTCATCTTTATACATCTGACGAATGAATTCTACCCGGATTTCGCCTTCAGAAAAATTTGGATTTTGTGTTCTGATACGGTAATCAATTTGTTCATTTACTTCCTGGATTAGTTCCAGGCTGAGACGCATGCGCTCCTCTTGCGGTTTGGAGAACCAAATTTCCCGTTGCTTTTTTTTGATATGATCAGGGGTATCGCTCATAACAGTCCAAAGGTAATGAGATTGAGCTCCTTAACCCACTTACTCAGATATGCCCCATCAACATTATTTTCCAACAAACTTCTGATGTCTTCTTTTTGGCGGTCGCTTTGTATTTCCTGAATCCAAATCAGTTTGGAAAGAATCAAGTCTTCAAGAGAAACAACCCATGCCTCATGCCCAAAAAGTTTTTGCCTTGAACGTCTTTCAAACTCGGTTCTTCGAAAGAGGGAATTCTTTCTAATGACAAAATCTATTTTTAGTCCAGAGCGAGTGTCGATAGCATTGAACATTCCTTTTCGTTGAAGTCCCTCTTCGACAGATGGTTTATGAAGATAAAATTGATCTTTAAATATATCGTAAAATGAATCGAGTGATTCCTCTGAAAGTTCAATTACAATATCGATATCACGGGTGGTTCTTCCCACTGTATAGATCAGCATGGCCATACTTCCAGACACCATATAGGGAATGTTTCTGGAGTCTAAAGCTGATGTAATCTCCTTATAAAGTTCAGTTACAGACATCTCTTGCCCAAATTACTTAATGTCTTCCACTTAGTTAGTCTGCCTGAAAGATCATTCTTTTATTGAAAACAGGGTGGGCCGCATATCTTCCCATTCGGTCGCCTCCTGGTATGCACGCGCCACCAACAGTGCAGCAGCCTCCCCATACAGTTTTCCTAAAAACGAGATGCTGGTGGGAGAACCTGCGTTGTTAAAACCATTCGGCACTACAACACAAGGATGCCCGGTTAAATTGGTGGTGAGTAATTGAGTGCCCCCAAAACTCGGACTTATAATGACATCAAAATCGTTGGTGACTTTATGGTACTCTTCAATGAGTTGCTGGCGAAGACGAGCTGCGTTTATATACTCTACTGCAGGGATAAAGCGTGCCGTGCGAAACGTATTTGGCCACGCCCAGCGTAGTTGATTGGAGAGTAAACTGTCGCGATTGGATCGGGTGAGATCGTCAAACGCAGCAGCCGCTTCGGCTGTTAACATTAAGCGTATAGCAGCTACCGGAAGGGAAGCGGGGAGTTCCAGTTCAACCAACTCAACACCAAGTGATTTAATTACCTCAAGCGACTTTTGATCGTTTTCCTTGCTGGGATAGTTGGCTTCGAAGAGCGATTTCAAATACCCGACTTTCAATTTTTTAAGATCAGTCTTCGCAGTGTAATTGAATACGGAAGGTGTGGCACTTTTGTCCTTTTCGTCAGCACCATGAATGGCATCGAATACCAGGGCGGCATCAAAAGCCGATCGGCAGATAGGCCCAATCTTGTCCATGCTCCAGCTTAAGGCCATAGCACCGTGGCGGCTCACGGTACCATAAGTGGGTCTTAACCCACTGGCACCACACCGGGTAGAGGGCGAAACAATTGAGCCAAGTGTTTCAGTGCCGATTGAAAAGCCAACTAAACCGGCCACCGTTGCGGAGGCTGATCCGGCCGAAGAACCACTTGATCCCTGTTTCAGGTTCCAGGGGTTTTTGGTTACCCCACCATACCAGATATCCCCCAAGGCCAGAGCACCCATCGAAAGTTTCACAACAAGTATTGCTCCAGCCTCATCTAATCTTTTCACAACAGTAGCGGTGGTATTAATTTTTTGGTCGGCATAGGGTTCGGCACCCCAGGTTGTTTTGGTTCCCTCCACTGCTAATAGGTCTTTTATGCCATAAGGAATGCCGTGCAGGGGTCCACGGTAATTTCCTTTGGCAATTTCTTCATCGGCTTTCCTTGCATGAGCCAGAGCACGTTCTTCAAGAATAGAAACAACACATTGTAACGTGTCGCCATACTTTTTCAGTCGGTTGAGATAAAGTTGCGTTAATTCAACCGATGTTATTTTTTTTGATTTTATCAACACAGCAAGCTTATAAACCGGGAAAAAAGCGAGCTCCTCTTTATTAGCAGGCAGGGCTACTTCTTTTGGCAGCCCCCAGTCAATCGGTTTCTGTAGCGTTTCTTTTTTAAATCCGGAAGGTACCGGATCAAACCACAGCGACATGGGTATATGGTTTTGCAATGTGTATTGATGGAGGGCTTGTATGGATTGCTGATAGTCGCGAAGCCCTTGCAGCAAAGAATCGCGTTCAGCCTGGGTAAAGGTTAAATTATAAAAGGCCTCAATTTCGGCCGTGGGGTGTGTTGATTGCGCTGGCAGTACCGATACAAAAAAAGTAAATGCAACTGTAGAAAAAACCCCGTAAATTGAAATCAGTTTCATATGTTAAAATTTTTAGGTTAGCAACACGTGGAATGACTTGGCTTACTGTCCCGCCTTTTGGTGAATTTTGAGTAGGGCCCTTCCATGTGATTATTTTTCTCCAAGGTATGAAGGAATATTTTTTAAAGCTTTACCGATATAATGCGTGGGCTAATGCGCGTGTATTAGGTGCTATACAGCAACAAAAGGTAGCCGATGATAAGATTCTGACCCTTATGAGTCATGTGTTAACGGCACAATTGATTTGGCTGCATCGGATTATGATTTTGCCACTGCCCGACCTGGAGTTGTGGAAGCAGTACACGCTTGATCAGCTAATTGAAATGAGCGAAGAAGCATCTGATCGTTGGTTGCACTACATTGCGGAGCACGATAGTTTTGATACTATGCTGCGCTACAATAATTACATAGGGCATTCATATGAAAACAAGGTAGAGAATATTATGATCCACCTGGTTAATCATGGTACCTATCATCGTGGACAGGTAGCCTTGTTGATGCGTGAGCGGGGGCATGAGCCGATCAATACTGATTTTATTACATACGACAGAGTAAGCACGGGTCAGTTGAAGGCCTGAACAAAAGCCACCATAACTGGTTTATCGACAACTAAACAATCATAACGATGAAGAAAATCAATTTACTTTTGCTGCTATGTTTTATGGCGATGATCGCCTGGGCGCAGGATGGCATTACCATTTGTCACACACCGGCTACCGAGAAGTTTGCGCTCTTCGCTTCCAACAAAGATTTTAGTAGGACTCATGCTGATCCCCTTCCGTATACACACCAGAGTTCCGTTGGGAAGATGATCACCTTTAAAACGCCTGATGGCAAAGAGGCCAATGGATATTTACTTTCAGCTAAATCAAAAACCAACAATTGGATTTTTGTTTTTCAGGAGTGGTGGGGATTAAACGATCACATAAAGCGGGAAGCCGAAGAATTATATAACGACTTAGGCAATGTAAATGTACTGGCCATTGATATGTACGATGGTAAAGTTACAGATAAGCGTGAAGAGGCCGGTCAGTTGATGGGCGCATTTAAACAAGAGCGAGGTAACGCCATTGTTCAAGGCGCAGTGAGTTATGCCGGAAAAGATGCCAAAATTGGAACGGTAGGCTGGTGCTTTGGTGGTGGGCAGTCCTTGCAGGCTGCATTAACAGCTGGCAAACAAGCTGTAGCCGCTGTGATGTATTACGGCATGCCGGAAGAAAATGTTGATCGGTTGAAAACCTTAAACTGCGATGTGCTGAACATCTGGCCCACGCAGGATCAATGGATCAACAAAGCGGTTATGGATAAGTTTGAAGCCAACATGAAGGCGGCTGGTAAAAGCCTGACGATAAAAGCATATGATGCAGACCATGCTTTCGCCAATCCGAGCAATCCCAAGCACAATAAGGAATTTACAGCCGATGCGCATAAAAATACCCTTGAGTTTTTTAAGGCACGGTTGAAATAGAAGGTAATTTTAACATCAGGAAAAGCCTGCTTAAGTTAATTAGCGGGCTTTTTCATTTTCCGGATTACCACTCAAAACATTGTTCGCGGAAATGTAACCAGTAAGTGGTAAGTTTAATCTATAACCTAAAATCGTATGAGAAAATCATTTTTATTGATCGTGTTGTGCTTTATTGTTGCCGGAAACCTGGAAGCACAAAGTGTAACGAAACTTCGCCTCGAGCAATCGCTCGATATGGAAACCGTAGCAGATCCACAACTTTCACCAGACGGATCGGAAATCGTGTATGCACGTACATGGATTGACAAAATGAACGATAAACGGGAAACCGATTTATGGATCATGAGCACGAATGGATCAAAAAATCGCTTTCTGATTAAAGGAGGTTCACCGAGATGGTCGCCAGACGGAACGCGCATTGCTTATACTGCATCCGGTGACCCAAAGGGAACGCAGATTTTTATAAAGTATAAAGGCACGGAGGGTAGCACGCAAATTACACGATTGGAAAAATCTCCTTCGAATATTACCTGGTCGCCCGATGGTCAGCAAATTGCTTTCACGATGATCGTGCCTGCAAAAAATCCCTGGCCTGTTAAAATTCCCGGTAAACCCGAAGGGGCAAAGTGGACAGAAGAACCCAAGTTTATAAAAAATCTTGTTTATCGCAGAGACCGAGTTGGATTTTTAGAAGAAGGGTACGTACATATATTTACCGTGCCGGCAGGTGGTGGCACACCGCGTCAGGTAACGCAAGGCGATTGGGACCATGGCACCTCCGGAATTTCCTGGACGCGCGATGGAAAGGAAATTGTATTCAGCAGTTTGCGCATACCGGAAGCAGAATATGCTTATCGAGAATCAGAAATTTATGCGGTTACAGTATCAACCGGTGTTGTGCGTCAACTCACTACACGCAAAGGTCCTGATTACGCACCTGTGGTTTCGCCTGATGGCAAAATGGTGGCCTATGTTGGTTACGACTGGACAGATGATACCTATCGTGATTCACAACTTTACCTGATGAATATTGATGGTACAGGGCACCGCTCGTTAACGGCAAGTCTGGATCGAAGCCCAGGGGGATTATTATGGGCAGCGGATAATTCGGGCGTGTATTTCAACGCACAAAATGAAGGCAGCAGTAATTTTTATTTCGCCCCGGTTAAAGGAAATGTAAAGCAGGTAACTCAAGGCAAGCAAATGCTTGCGGTTAACGGCCTGACAGCGCAAGGAGTGGTTGTAGGTACGCTTGCAGACTCAAAAAATCCTGGTGATGTTGCCAGTTTCACCATTGCAAATCCAAAGCCTGTGCGCTTGACTAATGTTAATGAGGATGTGCTGGGCACCGTGCAGCTTGGTGAGGTAGAAGAAATATGGTATACGTCTGTCGATGATTATAAAATTCAGGGCTGGATTGTAAAGCCACCGGATTTTGATCCGAAGAAAAAGTATCCGCTCATATTGGTAATTCATGGCGGACCGCATGCCATGTATAACCTCGCCTTTAATTTTACATGGCAACATCACGCTGCGGAAGGATATGTTGTTTTGTATACTAACCCACGCGGCTCAACCGGTTATGGCAGTGCCTTTGCAAATGCTATAAAGAACGCCTATCCCGATAAGGATTATGATGATCTGATGAAAGGCGTAGACGAAGTAATCAAACGTGGTTACATTGATGACCGCAACCTTTTTGTGTACGGAGGAAGTGGCGGAGGAGTACTAACCTCATGGATCGTTGGCCACACGGACAGGTTTGCGGCAGCCTCGGTAAACTTCCCGGTTACGAATTGGCTTTCATTTGTGGGAACGACCGATGGTGTGAGCTGGTATAAGAATTTTGCAAAATATCCGTGGGAAGATCCTTCCGAACATTTAAAACGTTCATCGTTGATGTATGTAGGGAATGTAAAAACACCCACCATGCTGATGTGTGGAGTAAATGATTTGCGCACGCCCATTTCGCAAACGGAAGAATACTATTCGGCTTTAAAAGTGTTGAAAGTACCCACAGTAATGATTCGCTTTAATGAAGAATTTCATGGCACTTCATCCAAGCCTTCAAATTATTTGCGTACACAGCAATACCTGTATTATTGGTTCAATCAACATAAGCGTAACGGACCTACGGCAAGTAAGTAATTATGATTCATGATGGACAGTTGACAAATCGTTAATTGTCTATCTTCAATCTAAAATTTAAATTAATACTGTTCTAGCATATACCGGATCACATCGGTGGTGGTGACTATGCCCACCAATTTGCTTTCGTCATCATCCGCCACTACAGGCAACGCGTGAAATTCTTCTTTTGAAAGTATTTCAGCCACCGCTTTAATCGTATCGGATTCTTTTACCGCACGTGGTTTGTGCGACATCACCTGGCCAATGCTAAGCATATCAAAGACAGCGTCATCAACATCGCCTTCTCCGGCAAACAGTCCGCTGAAGGTTAGCCGGTTAACATCCGTTTTGCTAAGCATACCCACGAGTTGTGTGCCGTGCACTACTGGCAGGTGGCGTATGTGGTGCTTACGGATAAGTTTATTGGCATTGATCAGGGTGTCATCTAACTGCGCTGCCACAACATTTTTTGTCATGATGGTACTCACGGGTTCTCGCTTTTTCATGGCTCTCTGATTTAGTATCTCAAAGTACCATAGAACCTAATAAAACCATCTGACGAATATCAGTTTTATGCGGTGATATTCATCACGAAGAATGACCGGAAAGCGACTTATTTGTTCCCGGCCATTTTAACCTAGTTAGTTTTGTAGAGAAGCCTGTTTTGGCAGAATTTATTCCCAAATAACCTTTCCCTTTTCGCTGTACCACTTCGGGTAGTGGGGCAGGTGTATTTTTTCCACCTCGTTGCGCTTAACTTTTAGCGTTGGCGTCAGCAGGTTATTTTCTACAGACCATTCGTGTTTCATAATCACGGCTTTTTCGATATGCTCGTGTGATTCGAGGGTTGGATTCACCTCTTCAATGGTTCTGCTAATGCTTTGTATAACCTGATCTTTGGGTTTCGTTTTTCCGGAAGCAGATAACACGGTTAACACAATGGGCTGCGGCACGCCCATGCCCACTACGCAAACCTGTTCAATATCCGGGTTGGAGAGTAACAGCATTTCAATCGGGGCCGGGGCGATGTATTTTCCTTTATCGGTTTTGAACAGGTCTTTTACCCGTCCGGTGATGGTTAAAAATCCATCGCTTGAAATTTCTCCCTGGTCACCGGTTTTTAAATATCCCTCTTCGTCAAATAGTTCTTTGGTAAGTTCGGGCTCTTTATAATATCCTATGGTAAGTCCCGGACATTTCACCCTAATCTCTCCGCCTTCAGCAATTTTCACCTGCAGTCCCTTTAGCGGCATTCCAACGGTTCCAAATCGGTTTGCATCGTTTCGGTTAAAGTGGGCATAGACACAATCTTCAGTCATACCATATGCCTGCAAAATTTCAATGCCTATGGACCGGTACCAATTCAGCATGTCAACAGAAATAGGTGCAGCCCCGCTGAAGATTTGTTTGGCACGGGAAAGACCCAGTCCCTTTTTAATTTTTTTCCGGATCAGCGTGTTGACAATGGGAATAGCCAGGAGCGTATTCAGTTTTTTCTGCGGCAACTTCTCTGTTATTTTCTCCCGGAACTTTGCCCAGATGCGGGGAACAGCAAAAAAGTGAGTGGGTTGTGTGTCGGACAAGTTCTGCGCAAAGGACTCGAGTGTTTCGGCAAAGGAGAACGTGCCTCCCTGATAAACGCCCATCATCTCAATGCCCATGCGTTCAGCGATATGACTCATCGGAAGGTAGGAAAACAGAACAGGATGCTTTTGAATGCCGAGCTCGGGGATTGCATTTGTCAGGGTAGAATCGAAGGTGGACACCGTATGCATTACCCCTTTTGGCTTTCCGGTAGTGCCGGAAGTATACATGATGGTTAATAGGTCATCGCTCTTCCACGTATAGGATTGCTGAAGGGGCGAATACTGACTTACCCAGTTTTCCCAGGAATGATCTTCATCAATACCATAGGTAGTTATACCCAGTTTCAGAACAGTATCTGGTATACCCTGCCGCTGCGGACTGTAATCATCCAGCTTGCCTATGATAATCATTTTGGATTCGCTGTGTTCCAGAATCTGGTTGATGACGTGTGCCGTAATGGTGGCATAAAGCGGTACAGAAATACAGCCCGCCATCATAATGGCTAAATCCGCCATAACCCAGTGAGCACAATTTTTTGAGAGAATGGCAATCTTGCTTCCTTCCGGGAAATTCTGGGCTTTAATACCGCTGGCAATACGCCTGATTTCATCACCAGCCTGGTGGTACGTCCACGTTTTCCATTGGCCGTTAAAGGGTTGGCGAAGAAACACTGCTTGTGGGATTTCTTTCTCCCATTTTAAAAACTGTGCTAGCGGACTTGAGCTCATAATTCAGATGGTTTAAGGTCTGTCTATTTACTCAGAAAAGTGTAAAAATAAAAGCCCTTCTTTTCTACCTTCGCCAAATGAGTGAATATACTAAGAAGCTTTTTTTACTGGATGCCTATGCATTGATCTACCGCGCGCATTTTGCGTTTACTAAAACACCCCGCATTAATTCAAAAGGTCATAATACCTCTGTCCCGTTTGGGTTTACCAACACCTTACTGGAAGTTTTGCAAAAACAAAAGCCAACACACATTGGTGTGGCGTTCGATACAGCTGCACCAACCTTTCGCGATGAGATATTTGGGGAATATAAAGCCAACCGTCAGGAAACACCAGAAGATATTCGCTATGGCGTGCCCAAGGTGAAGGAGATTCTAAATGCTTTTAACATTCCTATTCTGGAGAAAGATGGTTTTGAGGCAGACGATATTATCGGAACGTTAGCCCATCAGGCTGAAGCTGCGGGCTTTGAGGTTTATATGATGACCCCCGATAAAGACTTTGGGCAATTGGTAACAGAGCGTGTGAAATTGTACAAGCCGGCCTATATGGGCAATGCCGTAGACGTTGTGGGCCCACGGGAAGTATGTGAAAAATGGGATATTGAGAATGTAAACCAGGTTATTGAAATGCTGGGCTTGCAGGGCGATAGCGCTGATAATATTCCCGGCATTCCGGGTTTTGGCCCGAAAACAGCAGCTGCCTTACTCAAGAAATACAAAACCATAGAAGGAATTATTGAACATGTTTCGGAATTAAAAGGAAAACAGAAGGAACTGATTGAGCAATATGGTGAGCAGGCACTGCTCTCCCGAAAGCTGGCTACCATAATTCTGGATGTTCCAGTGGCATTCCATGAAGAATTGTTGAAGTATAACGGTCCAAATGAACAGTTGCTGAAGCCAATCTTCCATGAGCTGGAATTTAAAACGATGATGAACCGGGTATTTGGAGATTCATCCGCTCCTATTGCTGTAGCACCCAAAGCCTCCCAACTTTCCATGTTCGGTCAAGCTTCTTCGGAGGAAATTTTTGAAGAGAAGCATGAAAAGGTAGCTGGCGAAAGCATGAGCTTTTCAAACGATCGTGTTACATATCTGCGGATAAGTGACAAAGTAAAAATGGATGAATTAATTCTCCGTTTGAAAGAGAGTAAAGAATTTTCCCTTTACGTTGACGTAGATGATCATCATACGATAAAAACACTGATTTTTTCTTACAAGCGCGGTGAAGCTTATGCCGTTCAGGTTGATAATGAAAAGACGCTGCAAGCTTTTACAGCAGTTGTAGCGGATGAATCTAAACTTAAAATAGGTCATAATGTTAAGAGCACAATATTACGACTACGTGAACATGGCGTTACTATAAGCAGTCCGTTGTTTGACACGATGATTGCCCATTACCTGGTGGAGCCCGAATCCGCGCATGATTTGCAAACACTTACAGAATTATACTTCAATTACCGAACCATGGGCGACAAGGATGGGGAGGCTTATGATCGCCAGTGCGAGTATGCTGACTACACCCTTCAATTAAAAAGTAAGCTTCAGCCTGAGCTTGAAAAGCGAGGACACTCCAGTTTAATGCGCGATGTGGAGATGCCGTTGGTACAGGTATTGGCCAGCATGGAGTATGAGGGTGTTACCCTTGATGAAGATGTGCTTTCTAAAATGTCGGATGACTTGAAATCTGAAAGTGAGCGCGTGCAAAAGGAAATTTTTAAACTGGCAGGCCAGGAGTTTAATATAAGCTCACCAAAGCAGTTGGGCGAAGTCCTTTTTGATAAGATGAAACTGGGGGACAAGCCCAAGAAAACAAAAACCGGGCAGTATGCTACGGGCGAGGATGTGCTTAACAAGCTTGCCGGTGAAAGTGAGATCGTAAAAAAAATTCTGGATTATCGGGAATACGAAAAATTACGATCCACGTATGTTGATGCCTTACCAAAACTCATCGACAAGCGCGATGGAAGAATTCACACCGACTACCGGCAGGCTGTTGCGGCTACCGGTCGGCTAAGTTCAAACAATCCGAACCTGCAGAACATACCCATCCGTACAGAAAAAGGAAGACAAATCAGAAAGGCATTTATTCCCCGTGATGAAAATTTCGTATTCATGTCGGCCGATTATTCGCAGATAGAACTGCGTATTGCGGCTTCCTTTGCTAAGGATGAGATTATGATTGAGGCCTTTAAAAACAAACGCGACATTCACACCACCACCGCAGCAAAAGTATTTAAGGTGCCCATCGAACAAGTAACGCCTGATATGAGGCGTAAGGCCAAGGAAGTTAATTTTGGAATTCTATATGGAAGCACGGCTTTTGGCTTATCCCAAAACCTGAACATCTCACGATCGGAGGCAGCAGAAATTATCAGCGCGTATTTTGAAGAGTTCCCGGCCATTAAGCGGTATATGGACAACTCCATTTTAGAAGCGCGTGAAAAGGAGTATGTAGAAACGATTTTGGGAAGAAGACGATACCTGCGCGATATTAATTCACGAAACATCACCACGCGTGGCTTTGCCGAACGAAATGCCATCAACGCACCCATTCAAGGTAGCGCTGCCGATATCATAAAAATTGCAATGGTGAATATTCACCGTTGGATGGTTAAAGAAAATGTAAAATCACGCATGATCATGCAGGTACACGATGAATTGGTTTTTGATGTACACAAAGATGAAGTGGAGTTGATTAAAGATAATGTGAGCAAGTTCATGAAGAGTGCCGTTCATCTGGAGGTACCGATGGAAGTGGAAGTAGGTGTAGGTAAAAACTGGTTGGAGGCGCATTAAACGGCCAATCGCTCAGCTCTGGAGAAAGGCAGGAAAAACGAGATAAGTGCTTATGAATATACATACCAAAACAAAAGAAGCAGTGCCCTTAAAAGGAGACATTGAAGAAGCGCACAAACGTATCAAGGAATACATCCACCGAACACCAGTAATCAGTTCAACTGGAATAAATGAGCTGGCAGGATGTAAAATTTATTTTAAGTGCGAAAACTTTCAGAAGATCGGTGCTTTTAAAGCGCGCGGTGCCATGAATGCAGCACTTTCCTTAAGTAAAGAAGATCTTGAAAAGGGATTGGCCACTCACTCTTCCGGCAATCATGCACAGGCGCTCGCACGAGCCGCAAAATTACTGGGTGTACCTGCTTACATTGTTATGCCTTCCACGGCACCAGAAGTTAAGAAGCGAGGCGTAAAAGGTTTTCAAGGGCAAATTTTTGAATGTGAGCCCACCCTTGAAGCACGTGAATCGACATTGGCGGATGTTATAAAAAAAACCAACGCTACGGAAATTCACCCTTTCAATAATTACGATGTGATTGCCGGGCAGGCAACGGCAGCAAAGGAGCTTATTGAAGATATGGAGAAACTTGATTTCATATTGGTGCCTGTTGGCGGTGGCGGGTTACTCAGCGGCACTGCTCTTGCAGCGAAATATTTTTCGCCAGGCACGCAGGTGATAGCCGGTGAACCTGAAGGTGCTGATGATGCTTACCGCTCGCTGAAAAGCGGCAAGATAGAACCTTCGCAGGCGAAAGGTGTTGCGGATGGATTACTCACTACTTTAGGTGACAAAACCTTCCCCATTATCCGCGACTATGTAAAGGAAATCATTACCGTTACTGATGCGGAGATCATTTCGGCTATGCGGTTGATCTGGGAACGAATGAAAGTCATCGTTGAGCCTTCTTGCGCTGTTCCGTTAGCTGCATTGCTGAAAGAGAAGAAAAAATTTGCCGGAAAAGAGGTGGGTATTATTCTATCCGGTGGGAATGTTGACGTAGAGCAAGCGTGCAAATTATTGACGGAGTATAAATAGAAAAATCAGCACGTCATTGCGCCTGCCCGCCTTTGGAGGGAGCGGAAGGGCTGAATGTGCGGCAGCGTGAAGCAATCCCAAACTACGCATTTTGTTCTCATCATGTAGTGTGTGATTGCTTCGTCATGCTTGCCCTCATTCCTCCCCATTCCTTGCAATGAACTATGTTAATTTAATTAATTCGTTCCCTTCTTAAACTGATCAAATTTCGAATTGGTTGCTCGTTTTGGAAACACATTATCTGCAGTGTTGATATCGGTAGTTTCCTTGAAAGGGTCAAGTACAATGTCCACCACTTCTTTATCCTTTACAAAAACTTTCGTTACCGTATTTTCATTCATTCGCCAGATCTCGGCAGGAATCCGATCAACTTCTTTGGAGCCATCTTTAAAGGTCCATTCAATGATAACCGGCATTACCAGGCCACCACTATTAGTCAACTTTACTTCATAAAGATTTTTGTTTTGAAGTTTATCAAAAATGGCTTTGTCATCCACACGGTTTTGAAATTCGCCATAAAATCGTTGATCAGTAGGAAGTATGCTGATGGGCTCTGGTCCTGCTGAAAAGTCATTGTACTGTTTTTTACCGGCACCTGAACCTGCTTCAGTTTTTTTGGCCGAAACCTGTTTTTCCATTTTGGTTTGCTCGGTACGGAGGGTATACCATTTCACCTGATCAATAGATTGATCAACATTATCGGTGGTGTAAAACCATCCTTTCCAGAACCAATCCAGGTCAACCGCAGATGCATCTTCCATCGTACGGAAGAAATCGGCTGGCATAGGATGTTTAAACGCCCATCGTTCTGCGTATTCTTTGAAGGCTTTATCAAAAAGATTTTTACCCATTACGGTTTCGCGCAGGATGTACATCGCGGTTGCGGCTTTCTGATATTGTTCGGCACCGAATTGAATGATCTGTTCAGAGTTGGTCATCAGTGGGCGTTGTAACGATTTATCGCCCTTCATGTAGCCAACCAAGCCTGACGGCAGTCCTCGGCTCCAGTTGTCGTTTGGATAGCGCTCCAGTTCGGTTACCAATTGAACAAAGCTGTTAATTCCTTCATCCATCCAGGTCCACTGGCGCTCATCGTTGTTAATGATCATGGGGAAGAAGTTATGTCCTACTTCGTGAACAATTACACCAATCATACGAGTCCTGTCGGAGGTGGTATAACTTCCATCCTTCTTTGGTCGGCCAAAGTTGAAACAGATCATTGGATACTCCATACCAATGGAAGCTGCGTGTACTGAAATGGCCACCGGATAAGGGTAGTCAATCGTCATGCGGGAATAAACTTCCAATGTGTTTTTTACGGCCAATGTTGATTCTTTTTCCCACAGCGGGTTTCCCTCTTTTGGATAGAATGACATCGCCAATGGAGTATTGTTATCAAGCTTCACCGCCTGGGCATCCCAAATGAATTTCCGAGAGGAGGCAAAGGCAAAGTCGCGCACATTATCGGCATGGAACTCCCAGGTATTTTTGGCTTTCGATTTTGTTTTCTCTTTTTGAATTGCCTCAGCTTGCGTTACAATGAGTACAGGTTTATCGAAAGATGTTTTCGCTTTTTCAAAGCGTTCAATTTCAGTTTTTGCGAGGACATCTTTAGGATTTTGCAAGCTTCCGGTAGATGCTACAATATGATCGGAAGGAACCGTGATTTTTACTTTGTAGTCTCCGAAGGGTAACGCGAACTCACCTTGTCCGAGGAATTGCTTGTTCTGCCAACCATTCACATCATCAAACACACACATCCGTGGAAAGAACTGTGCAATGGTATAAACGTAATTTCCATCTTCAGGAAAAAATTCCAATCCACTACGCTCGCCATCTTTCATTCGGTCGCCTATGTTGTACGACCACTCTACCTGAAAGGAATATTTCTGTCCGGCTGCAAGCACCTGGGGTAAGTCCACGCGCATCATGGTTTGATTGATGGTAAATGGAAGAGCATTGCCGGAAGCATCTTTTACTGATTTAATCTTGTAGCCACCATCAAAATCGTACAGGCCTAATGAGGCAGCAACAAATTTGGTGGGAATAGAATCGCGCAGACTGGATGGCCTGGTCTGACTCTTCAGGCTGTTCTGTGCAATTACATTCTGATCTAATTGCATCCACAGGTACTTTAAATTTTCAGGTGAGTTGTTATGGTAGGTAATCGTTTCTGATCCGGTTATAGACTGGTTGTCATCATTGAGTTCTACACTGATCACATAGTCGGCTTTTTGTTGCCAGTACTTTGGCCCTGGCGCTCCCGAGCCTGTGCGGTATTCGTTCGGTGTAGGCAATGTAATACCGAGCTGTTCAAATTTGCCCTGCCATTTGGCGGGTTCTTGCGCCCACAGCGTAAAGGCCTGAAATGCAAAAAATAATACAAGTAGATTTTTCATGTTTTACGTATTAATCTATATAGTTAAATGATTTACCAGGGGTAAGTGTCCTTCATCAGCACCAATGCAATTCCTGCAATGGCGGAGGAGATAACGAGTTTCCAGTCTCTTCGGCTTAGGCTAAAAAGGTCGACCAAAATAAAGCTGATGACCATAAAAACGGAAACGATAATTAGCTGACCCACTTCAAGGCCTACATTAAAGGCAAAAAGCGGGGACACAATGCTTTGGTTTTTACCCAATATTGCTTGCAGGTAATTGGAAAAACCCAAACCATGTATTAGACCGAAGAAAAGGGCATACCCGTAATTAATATAGGTGGTGCGATCCGTTACGTCAGTTTTACGAAAAATATTGGAAAATGCGGTGATGAATATCGTTAGGGGAATAAGGAATTCAATCAACGCACCATCTACTACAATTATCTTCAAGGTTGCCAACGCCAGCGTAATGGAGTGCCCAAGGGTAAAAGCCGTTACCAAAATCAGTAATTTTTTCCAATCGCGCATCAGGTAAATTGCACACAAGGCAACTACAAAAAGAATATGGTCATATCCGTTGTTGTAATCGAGAATGTGATCTTTACCTAAGGCAAAGTATAATTGAAAGGCATTCATAGATTTTATAAAAAACCTGCAAGTATACTGTTATTTGTGAAAATTACGTTCAGTTTAATGATGGTTGGTTTTCTTCCAGCGTCACGGAAATGGTTATTTTTGCCGTCCTTAGCTATGGTTATTCTTTTTACTTTCTTGCTTTGTCTTTCGGCTCCAGCCCACCCCATTCATATATCGGTTACAGAAATCGAGTTTGATGAAAAGGAGATGGAGTTGGAAATAGTGATGCGAATTTTTGCTGATGATCTGGAAACCTCCATCCGCGTGGATCGAAATGAGCCTGAGTTGGACTTGCTACATCCAGCTAACGGACAAACAACAGATGAACTGGCAAAAGTGTATATTCTGAAGCGGCTAAGTGTATCACTGGACGGGAAACCTCAGAAGCTGAATTACCTGGGCTCAGAATTTGATGGCGAGGCCTTGGTTTTTTATATTCAGGTAACGCAGGTAAAAAAGTGGAATTCGATTACTATCATGAACAAGGTAATCCTGGAAACCTATGACGATCAATCGAACCTTGTACATGTTGCGGTTAAGGGGAAAACCAAAAGCCTCCGGTTGATGCGAAACAATCCTTCAGGAACAATTACGTTTGATAAGTAAATACATGCTATGAGAATGATGAAACTAATGGCCTTGTTTGTTGGAATCATGATCATCCTGTCAACAGGCTGCGATCGGGAAAAAGATGACGTGTGCGTTTTTATTCCTCCGGTAAAAGAAAAGGTATCGCTTGAATTTGTTTCACTTTCAGACTCGGTAGTGAACATTAACACGAAAGTTGAGCTAGTTTCTTTTTTGAGACGCTACCCGGTTATCCGAGATTATTTTTTACGCAGGTCCATGTATCCAAACGACTCTGTTTTTATGGATGAACTCTTTAAAAGATTTACCAATAACTACCTGGATACACTGCGTGCGGATGTAAAGCGGGTGTTTGGTGACGAGCAAAGATTGAAGCAGCAGTTTGAAGAGGCCTTCAGCAACATGCGGTATTATTATCCCGATACGCCACTTCCGCGAATTCAAACTATCATTACCGGACTGGATAATGACATGCTGGTAAGTGATTCGTTAATTATTGTGAGTCTGGATTATTTTTTGGGGCCGGGAGCAAAGTATCGTCCCAATATGTATGAGTACCTGTTGCGGCAATATGTAAAAGAGAATATTGTTCCTTCCACCATGCTACTTTACGGAATGAACCGCTTTAGCTATAATGATCTTGCCGATGATCGTGCCATAGCCGATATGATGGCCTTCGGTAAGTCGTATTACTTTGCCAAACACATGTTGCCCTGCGTGCCCGATAGCATTTTTATTTGGTATACCGGTGATGAAATAAAAGGGGCTCGTGAAAATCAGGATATGATCTGGAATCGGCTGATTGAAGATCAGGTACTGTACTCCACTAACCACATGGTAAAGCAGCGCTTTTTAGGCGAGCGCCCATTTACCATTGAAGTGGGAGAGAAATGCCCGGGCAGGATTGCCCAATGGGTGGGCTGGGAGATTGTGAAGAGTTATATGAAGTCTCATCCGGAAACATCATTACAACAGCTTATGGAAATGAGTGATGCGGATAAGTTGTTTAAAGAGTCGAGGTATAAGCCTGTGCGTAAGTAACCGTAGGTTGATAACAATATTATCTTTGCAAAATAAAGTATGTGAATTGGCTTGGCATACTGAAATTCGAAAGCATAATGACGTTAACGCCTCACCCCTGCACGAGCCTGACTGCGGTAGGCAGGGACGGAGTGAGGCTTTGATAGGGATATTAAACGTACATTCAGATAAAAAATAACTATGCGATCAAAAATTGTTGCCGGTAACTGGAAAATGAATAAAACGCTTGAAGAGGCCAATGCCCTGACTTCAGAAATAGCGGGTATGGTTGCCGATGAGGTGAAGGGCGAAACAAAGGTGGTGCTGTGCGTTCCCTTTCCGTATTTGATGCCAGTAAAGAATTTGCTGGGTGACAATGCCCGAATTGCTGTCGGAGCGCAGAACGCAAGCGAACAGGAAGCAGGTGCTTATACCGGTGAAGTTTCATCTGTTATGTTAAAGTCGATGAATATTCCTTATGTTATTTTGGGACACAGCGAACGGAGACAATATTTTGGTGAGGACGGAAACCTGCTGGCTAAGAAAATTGATATAGCCTTGAAGCACGGACTTATTCCTATATTCTGTTGTGGTGAACCGTTGGAGGTGCGTGAGCGCAATGAGCATGAGGCGTTGGTTTGCAGACAAATTGAAGAAGCCTTGTTTCATTTGGATCAGGAATCGCTAAAGAAAATAGTGATTGCCTATGAACCTGTGTGGGCAATTGGTACTGGTAAAACAGCATCCTCACAGCAAGCGCAGGATATGCATGCTGTAATCCGAAGGCATTTAGCCGGTAAATACGGTCAGGCCGTGGCCGATTCGATTTCTATTTTATATGGAGGAAGTGTGAATGCTGCCAATGCGAAAGAATTGTTTGCGTGTGCTGATGTAGATGGTGGGTTAGTGGGAGGCGCTTCGCTAAAATCAAGGGAGTTTGTGGAAATCATCAAGTCAATTTGAAGATGATCTGATTGAAAATTTGAAGATGGAGTTTCACAGGGTCATAAACTTCTAAATCTTATACTAAATGAATTATTCATTTTCAAATTAAACCATCTTCAAATCTTCAAATTGACTATGTATTATTCGCGTCTTCAGGTAATCTGCAACCCCGACTACTCGGAAATTCTAATGGCTGAAATTGCCGAAGCAGGTTTTGATACGTTCATGGAAACAGAAAAGGGCTTTGAAGCCTTTGTTGAGCAACATCAATACGATAAGCAGAAGCTTCAGGAGATCAAAGACAAGTACACTCCGTTAACAGCAGTTGTTTTTTACATTGATAGGATCGAAAAGAAAAACTGGAATGAAGAGTGGGAGAAAAGTTATGAGCCCATTATTGTTGAGGACACCATAATCATCCGGGCTCACTTTCATAAACCTGAAAAGCAATATCAGTACGAAATCATCATCACACCGAAAATGTCTTTCGGTACCGGTCATCATCAGACAACCCACCTCATGCTGAAAGCTCAGCTCAACATGGATCACACAAACAAAACGGTAATGGATGCCGGCACCGGCACAGCGGTACTGGCCATTATGGCATCAAAACTTGGCGCAACTAAAGTGGAGGCGTTTGACATCGACAGTTGGAGCGTGGAGAATGGCAGTGAGAACTGCACAATAAATAATTGCACCACTATTAAAATCCAACAAGGCAAACTCAGTGAATTGTCTTTTTCTGAAAACTTTGACATCATTCTGGCTAACATCAATAAAAATATTCTACTGGAAGAGATGCATCAGTATGCTGCTTACCTGAAACCCGGAGGACAGTTGCTTTTAAGTGGCTTTTATGAAAAGGATATTCCTGATTTACTACAGGAGGCAAAACAATATGACTTGCAAAAGTCGGGAGCAGACACCCGCGATGACTGGGCATGTTTACTGCTCGAAAAGAAATCACCTGGCTCGTACTGAATGGCATTTTAAGCCGTTTATCCTTCATAAGGCAAGGTCTTTTAGCTTATTTGGGCATTATTTGCGAATTTCGAAGGTTTAAGTTTTACGTGACCACAACACTAAAATATCTTTTATACAGTTGTTTCTTTTCAGCTTCTTTTGTCTTCGGACAGACTGAAAAGAAATCTACTATAGTCCTGAACTTTCAGGATAGTGTCGGCTATGCCCTGGAGAGTACACGCAATACCGAGGCGATGGTGGTCGGCAAAGCCTTTCCGCTCGCCTGGAATACCCTGGGGCTGGATCAACAACAGCGCATTCAACGGCAGTTTTATACGATGAAACGAAAGGGCTATAAATTGCGTCCTAACTTCGTACAATACTTTGGCGCACTTGTAAATGCCATTAATGTAGAGGGGGCCGATCCTCAAAAGTTGAATGCATTTCTTATCGTAGTAGATAAGGTAATTGAAAATTATAAGTCGGATAAAACTCAAAAATTTCTCATTGCCTCCAATACATTTTTTAAACATCACGCCTTACATTTTGATAAGACGTATCGGTTGTATGCACGAGATGATGACTACACGTTTGAATTTTTGGAATACTTACCACCACCGATTGACACAACGGCACAGAATTTTGACGATAACAGCAATGATTGGAACGATTGGCCGGACGAATCGGATGAAATTATTCCTATTGACAATACTCCGTATTGGATGACTCAACCACCACCCCCTTTGGTTGAAGGTGCGGTTATACGGTTTAACCGGGTAACACTAAATTTTGTAACCGCTTATGATTCCGTTGCTTTACGCAACACAAAAGGAATTTATTCCCTTACAGATAATTTGTTTGTTGGTGAGGAAGGAAGATTTGACTGGTCGCCAGCCGGATTGAACCCCGATGAGGTGTATGCCAATTTCAAAGAATACAGTTTTAATGTGCGCAAATCTGAACTGAAATCGGATCTCGTAATGCTGAACTATACGGGCAAGACACAGGGACCCATTGCCGGAACGTTTGAATTTAAATCGCAGGCACGCAAAGATTCAGTCGCTTCATCGTATCCACGATTTACGTCCTATGAATCTAACCTCGAGATAAAGAATATAGGCAATGAGCGCATGCGATACACCGGAGGATTCTCACTTCACGGTCCGTTCGTTAAAAGCACCAATGTGAATGGCTACATGGCCACACTCGCAGTAAGTGACAGCATTGGCAATAAAAAGTTTAAGGCGCGCTCGAAAGAGTTTCTGCTCAAAGACTCTATTATAACTTCCGACCGCACCGTCTTTACCATTTTCCAGGAGAATGATTCTATCAATCATCATGCTGTGCGCATGAAGTACGATTACAACAATGAGAAAATAGTGCTTCAAGGAGAGAAGGGAAGCATGCGAAACACCCCCTTTACCGCAACTTTTTTTAGCATGGACTTTTCTGCCAACATGATCCGGTGGGATCTGAAAACCGACAGTCTTGACATTTATTCACAAATGGGCAGCGGTCTTTCGCCCATGGTTATTGAATCGGTTGATTATTATGATCCGGAAGATTACCGGCAACTTATGGGTACAGGTTTCAGCTTTCATCCATTAGGGGTGGTTGCCCGCTACTGCATAGATAACGACACGCGCGAACTGCACACTGGTGACATTGCACAACGCTATGGTTTTGATATTCTGGCTATGCAAAGGGCTGTGGAGTTTCTGGCGATGAAGGGATTGGTGGAATATTGGCCGGAAGGCGATTTGGTAATTGTTAAAGAGAAAGCCATTATTCAATACCTGGCAAATAGAGGTGAGTCTGACTACGATAACATGAAAATACATTCGGTGGCCGGCTCGTACGCAACACTGGATCTACTTTCATTGAATAAACCAAACGCCACCGTAAATTTTGTCGATCGCAACATGGTCGTGAGAGGTGTAGAAGAATTTAGTGTAAGCGATTCGTTGAATGTAGTGATCAAGCCGGACAGCGCAGTGGTTACTATTTTGCAAAATCGCGACATCAAATTTGACGGAACCATTACAGCAGGAAATTTCGAAATCACAGGTAAGAGTTTCACGCTGAAGTACGATAGTTTTTTTATTAACCTTACCCATATCGACTCCATTAACTTTTTTGCTATGGAGCGAAACGCACAGGGACAAATGATTCGCAAAAAAATAAATAACTCCATGGTGGGTGCCGATTCGCTGGCGGCAGCAGAAGGCGGGCTGGGTGATTTGTCAAAGTCATCAGGCACCCTATTTATCAGCAGGCCAAATAATAAATCAGGGCGATTACGTATACCCAATTATCCTCGACTGGATGCGACAACGGGTGGTGTTATTTATTTTAATCGTCCGGAAGTGTTGAATGGCGTTTATGACCAATCCGTATTTTTTGCTATCCCTCCATTTAAACTGGATAGCTTAAATGATGCTGATCCTACAGCGATTAATTTCAAAGGCACATTTGTTTCCAGTGGGATGTTCCCGAGTTTCAAAGAGAAGCTGCACACCATGCCCGACAAGTCACTTGGATTTGAACACATAGTTCCAAAAGGCGGCTATCAGTTATATAAAGGGGATGGCAAGCTAAATGGTGTGATCAGGCTTGACAACCGTGGTATACGATCAACGGGCGTTGTTAACTTCTATGCAGCTACGGTGAAATCGAATGACTTTGTGTTCTATCCTGATTCTGTGGTTGCTAAAGGTCATCGTGCCATCATCGAAGAAAAACAATTCGGTTCCGTCACATTTCCCCAGGCTTCTTTTACGGACTATCAAATGAAGTGGTTGCCCAAGCAGGATCAAATGCGGTTGCGTAATACGCGTTCACCATTTAATTTCTATGACTCAACAGCCCAGTTAACGGGGCAGGTTATTGTTTCAAAAGATGGTGTATCGGGTTCGGGCCGACTGGATACTCGGGGTACAGAAATTCGGTCCCGTGAGATGACTTTTTCCGGTAAGGATTTTGGGGCGCGCCATTCACGTTTCCGCGCCAAGTCAGCTGATCCAGACAAACCCTTAATTGACGGAACCGATGTTCGGGTGAAATTTAATCTGGCTCAGAATTATGCAGACATCAGTCCGGAGATTGCCGGGGAAGCCGCTATTGATTTTCCTTTTGCGCAATTTAGAACATCGATACCCAATGCGCGATGGGATTTAACGACACAGAAAATTACCATGACAAAGGGCGAAAATGAGCCTATTGAAAATTCGTACTTCTATACGACTCGTGAAGACCTTGACTCCCTTAGCTTTTATGCTGAGAAAGCAGAGTATGATCTAAAAACTCAGGAACTGAAAGTAAGCGGTATCCCATACATTATTGTTGCTGACGCAAAGATTACCCCCGAAAATGGTGAGGTGCTTATTTTAGAAAACGCGAAAATCGGAACACTCAAAAATACAACCATTGTTATCGACACACTGAACGGTTATCACCGCTTAACTAATGGGGTGGTAGATGTTATCTCTCGAAAGGAGTTTTCCGGTTACGCCACGTATCAATATATAAATTTCCTGAACGATACGTTTGCCATAAAGATGACCGACTTTCATTTGGAACCGGTTGCAGAAGTAGAAAGCACTAAACGTCTTGGTCTTGGCCGTAAACAATCAACAGCCTCCCTGCAAACGGTAGCCACAGGAGCTGTAGCAGAGGCTGATCATCTGGTATTAGGTGCCGGTATGTTTTATAAAGGCGATATGATTATGTACGCCACAAAGCCTGCTCTTACCTTAAACGGAAGCATTAAGCTTGACATTAAGAAGATTAAGAACTACAACGCCTGGATACGCTATGAACAAACTGGTGATGAAACAGAAGTGCTCATCAATTTCGATAATGCACTTACTGAAGAGGGTCGCAGGGTAGGCGCTGGCCTTCACTTTGCTGCTCTTGACAACAACCTGTACATCTCATTCCTGAATGAAAAACTGGATGATGATGATGACTTCTTCATTCCAAGCGGTACGCTCCACTATGATGTAGAAAGCAAGGAATATCGTATTGAAGATCGTGAAAAGGCAGCTGGTAATAAGTTAAGCGGGAAAGTATTTGCATACAATGACGAAACAGCTGGCGTACGGTTTGAGGGCCCCATCAATTTTTTCGATAACAATAAGGATTTTGATATCACGGCCAGTGCCATTGGTCAGGGTAATATGGAGAATAATGAAATCCGAATGAACAGTCTCGTTATGGTAAATACCACTGCGGTATCCACAGCATTTGATATTATGGCGCGTGATCTGCAAAATGTAATTAAAAACGAGGGTGCCGAAGAAGGGTTAGGGGACCCTACAGACTTGTTGTATAAAATAGCAGATCTTGTCGGCGAGCGCACGGCCAAGGAGTATGAAACACGCACCGCACAAGGGTATGTTTCGTTGGGAACCATTCCACAAACGGCTAAGCCATTAACCTTTGCTAATGTAAATTTCAAGTGGTCGCCTAAGCACAAGGCTTTTTACAGCGAAGGAAGTTTAGGTCTTTCCAATATTAACCGACAGGATATCAACGGGGCTTTTGAAGGCTTTATGGAAATTAAAAAGGATGAGGATGGATTGCCGGTGTTCAATGTTTTCTTCAAAGCATCTCCCGATTCATGGTATTTTTTAAGCTATGAAGATAATCGACTGCTGATGTTCTCTTCTAATGAGGAGTTCAATACAACGGTTTACAAGCGGACTAACTCAGGTAAAGCAAAAATTGGTGAAATGATTTTTATTCCAGCTACGGAAGATGAAACACTCGAATTTGTAAACCGTTTCCGAAACCAATATTACGGTATCCAGGTGCCTTACAACCTAAGCGGAGGATCAGCCATCAAAAAGAAACAGGAGAAGAAAGATGATGACGATGGGTTTTAAAGCAGCGGTTTCATCATAAAGAGCAAAGCTCATTTCACATTCTTGGATTAACCGTTAACTTCACACCATAAAATTACAGTTATGGTAAAGGAATATATTGAGAAAAATCAAGAACGCTTTCTGGACGAGCTTTTTGAGCTGCTCCGCATTCCATCGGTTAGTGCCGATAGCCGCCTGAAGGGTGATGTGCGCAAGGCAGCTGAGTTCCTGGTAAACAAATTTAAAGAGGCCGGAGTAGATACAGTTGAATTATGCGAAACAAAAGGACACCCTATTGTTTTTGCTGAAAAAATTGTAAATCCATCGTTACCTACCGTTTTGGTTTATGGCCACTATGATGTGCAGCCACCCGATCCGCTTGATTTGTGGCATTCACCTCCTTTTGAGCCTGTTATCAAAGATGGTAAAATTTATGCCCGCGGTTCGTGTGATGACAAAGGGCAGGTGTACATGCACGTGAAGGCCTTTGAAGCCATGATGAAATTAAAGACACTTCCCTGTAACGTGAAATTTATGGTGGAAGGCGAGGAGGAAGTTGGCTCCGATAACCTTGGAACATTTGTACGTGAAAATAAAAGCAAACTTAAGGCTGATATCATATTGGTTTCAGATACCGCTATTATTTCACTGGATCATCCTTCCATTACTGCTGGCTTACGCGGACTGAGTTATATGGAGGTGGAGGTTACCGGACCTAACCGCGATCTTCATTCGGGTGTTTATGGGGGTGCAGTAGCCAACCCGGTAAATGCATTAAGCAAAATGATTGCCTCCTTGCTCGATGAAAACGGTCGCGTTACCATTCCGGGTTTTTATGATAAAGTTGTTGAACTAAGTGCTGAAGAACGAACAGCAATTAATAATGCTCCATTCAGTCTGGATGATTACAAAAACGAGTTGGGTATTGATGAGGTGCAAGGTGAAAAGGGCTACACTACATTGGAGCGCACCGGTATCCGGCCAACATTGGATGTAAATGGAATTTGGGGTGGTTATACGGGTGAGGGCGCAAAGACAGTATTGCCGTCCAAAGCACATGCAAAAATTTCAATGCGTCTGGTGCCTAACCAAACTAATGAGGAGATAACCGAATTGTTCACCGAGCATTTCAACGCTATTGCTCCGAAATCCGTTAAAGTAAAAGTAACAGCATTACATGGCGGGCAGCCTGCTGTTACGCCTACTGATTCAGCGGCCTTTAAAGCGGCAAGTGCCGCATTTGAAGAAGTATGGGGTAAGAAGCCTATACCGACACGCGATGGAGGCAGCATACCCATTGTGGCTTTGTTCAAAGATGAGCTTGGCCTCGATACCGTGTTGATGGGTTTTGGATTGGATACGGATGCCATTCATTCACCCAATGAACATTATGGTGTGAAAAACTTTCTACTGGGTATTGAAACAATTGTAGCATTCTTTAATCATTATTCGAAAACCAATTAAAGAATCTCTTCATCTTTTTAATCAACTGATGAATTGACTCATGGTATGAATTACCCACGCTACATTTCAGTAATTGCCATCAGCACGGCCGTGTTGCTCATCGCCATGTTCACGATCTCATTTTATACGGGTGTTAATCAGCAATATTTTGAAGGGGTTGATTCTTATGATGTCTATACGAAAGCCCTACAGGAGGGTGAAAGTATTTTACGAATTCTGTTAACCATCGATGGGTTATTCATTGCGGCCTATTGGTTACTGGGAATTTTTCTGACGCTGAACTTGTGGCGTGATGACAGAAAATTTTTGCTTGCATTATCGGTTGCTTGTATATCGGGAACAGCACTACTAGACCTTATTGAAAACAGCGCGTTTATTATGTTTATGGAATCGCTTCATAAGGATTTATCAATTGACCACGCGAGTATACAAGGGCTTATGGTAGCCGGCTCGGTGAAATGGAGCCTGGCTTACTTTGCGTTTCTGTTTTTAGGATTGGTTTTTCCATCAGAAACTAAAACTGAGCAAACAGCCGCATTCTTAATGAAGTTTGTGCTGCTGCCAGTGGGCATTCTTGTCTTCACTATTCCGGCATCAAAAGCCTTACTTTTTGCTCACCTTGCCCGTTTTGGAGTGTTGGTTGTATTGCTAATACTGGTTGCCTTAATTGCCCGAAAATGGAGCAAAAATGTCGTACACTCGTCATAATCCCACTTTTTTAGCCGTACCTAAACGATCGATCAACTATTTTGCAGCCCGGTGCGTTATCGTACCATTCAAATGAAAATCAATATGATGAGGTTTTTTGGAGTCATTCTTTTTCTATTCTGTTCAGCAACGGTATATGCTCAGATACTTACTCCCGTCAAATGGACGTGGGGGCTTTCCAAAACATCGGTTAAAACCGGTGACCAACTCGATCTTATCTTTAAGGTTACCACGGATAAAGATTGGTATGTGTACGCCAACGATTTTGATCCGGATTGCGGACCATTATTAACCACGGTAACGGTTACACCAAACGCCAGCTTCGAATTGGTTGGTACATTAAAGGCCATCAACCCAATTGATAAACACGATGAAATATTTGATTGTGATGTAAAAATATTCAAGGGCAAAGGTGAGTTCCGTCAAACAATTAGGGTGTTGAGTAAAGACCTGACGTTAGCTGGGGTGTATGATGGGCAAACATGTACAGAGGTTGATGGCAAATGCATTCCATTTGACGGTGAATTTTCTTTCACAGGCATAACGGTTACCGGTGAACCGGTTAACGTAAAAAAGGCAAGTGAGCCAAAGCAAGAGAAAATTCAACAAGCAGCGACTAGCAAAGATGTGCCTCAAGAAGAAATTGCTAAACTTCCGATCAGCTATGGAAGTGTTAAAGGCCCAATACTCGACAGATCGATTCTGGAGGGTGACCCCAGTTATGGTAATGAGTCGTTTTGGGCGCTACTGGTATTTGCTTTTCTGGCTGGTTTTGCCGCGCTGATTACACCCTGTGTATTTCCGATGGTTCCCATGACGGTAACCTTTTTTCTGAAAGACACACAAACAAAACGAGAAGGAATTAAGAAGGCCTTAATTTTTGGAATATCCATAATTGTTCTGTACTCATCGGCTGGAACATTGTTTGCCATACTGCTTGGCCCTGAAGGGTTAAATGCCATGGCCACTAACTGGGCGCTTAATCTTTTCATATTTTTTGTGTTTATAATTTTTGCGCTCTCCTTCTTTGGGCTATTTGAAATTAATGCGCCTTATAAACTCGTCAATAAAATTGATCAACAAGCTGAAAAGGGCGGTTTGATCGGTGTATTTTTTATGGCGTTCACCTTGGTGCTGATATCCTTCAGTTGCACGGTTCCCATTGTGGGTAGTGTGTTGGCGCTTTCTGCAGGTGGGGAGGTGCTCAAGCCAATCTTAATGATGCTTTCCTATTCCATAGCGTTTGCATTACCCTTTACCTTCTTTGCTTTTTTTCCTGAGTTGGTAAAAAGTTTACCAAAATCTGGCGGATGGCTTAATTCCGTTAAAGTAACGCTCGGCTTTTTGGAGTTGGCGCTTGCCCTTAAATTCTTCAGCATTGCCGACCAGGCGTATCACTGGCGCTTGCTGGATCGTGATACAAACATTGCGTTGTGGATTGTAATCTTTTCGTTACTGGGTTTCTATCTGTTGGGTAAGATTCGCATGCCGCATGATAGTCCGGTAGAAAAAATTTCAGTACCACGATTGTTATTGGCCACGTTCGTTTTTTCTTTTGTGATTTACCTAGTACCTGGTTTATGGGGCGCACCATTAAAAGCATTGGCCGGGTATTTGCCCCCGCAACACACGCATGATTTTGATCTGGTGTCCATGACGCGCAGTGTGCGGAGTAATGAGGTTTGCGATTTACCAAAGTACACCGACTTTCTGCATTTGCCACACGGACTGAATGGCTATTTTGATTATGAGCAAGCACTGGCGTGTGCACGCCAGCAAAATAAACCCTTGTTTATCGATTTCACCGGTCATGGTTGTACGAATTGTCGCGAAATGGAGGCAGTAGTATGGAGTGATCCTACGGTGTTGAATCGGCTTAAGAATGATTTCATTATTGTAGCACTATATGTGGATGACAAAACACAACTTCCGGAAAAGGAATGGTTTACCTCAAGCTATGATGGAAAAGTAAAAAAGACTATTGGTAAAAAGAATGCAGATTTACAGATCGCCAATCTCGATAATAATGCGCAACCTTTTTATGTGTTGCTAGGCCCGGATGAACGTGTGCTGGCCTGGCCCTACGATTATGACAGAAGTGTTGAGAAGTTTGTGCTCTTTTTGGAGAGTGGCAAACAAAAATTTGAAGCACTTTATAAGTAGCTCTATCACCATTCGGGTAGTTTTATTTCTGTGCAGAAGATTTCAAGGGATGCAGTAAATACGTAAGTCCGTTGAGTTTAATCTCATAAAGGGTGGCCAGCAATTCCCCTAATTTTCCTTTTGGAAAACCTTTACGACTGAACCACTCCAGGTAAAAGTCGGGAAGATCACAAAGCAGCCTTCCTTTGTATTTACCGAAAGTCATTTTCATGGTTACTAGCTCAATAAGTACATGTCTGTCCATAATAAATAGTGCCCTGAAATCTTAAAATTGAACATTTTAAATAATTTCTGTTATATTTACTTTGTTAAGTACAGGTTCATACCCTGAATTTTTTAATCTTTCGGCCAATTTTTTAAACAGGATAACAAACAATGGTCAGCCGATGGCTCATTAGTTTATGCGTTGCCTTCTTTATGGGTGCCCTCCTAGCTGGGGATAATACTGCCCGTGACGATAGAAGCAGTGAAACCGGACAATCGTTTTCATTTGATTTTGATTGGAAGACACCTACGGTTTTATATGGCATGATCGTAGATGATTATCAGGTGATTGAAGACAAAGTAAAACGAAATCAGTTTTTGTCTGACATTATGCTGGAGTATAACGTTCCTGTAAAATTGATCAACCAGATGGCGGGTTTGCCACGGAATGTTTTTGATGTGCGAAAAATTGCTCCCGAAAGGAAATTTACGTTTATCTGCACGTCCGACTCATTGCGCACACCGAAAGCATTCGTGTATGAGCCCAATCCAGTGGACTATGTTGTTTTCAGGTTTGGGGATTCTTTATGGGTAGATGTTTGTCAGCGAGAGGTAAATATTGTTGAAAGGTCAATTTCCGGTGTAATCACCTCCTCATTATCGCAAACCATCAATGAGATGGGGATCTCACATGAGCTCACCAATAGGTTTGTAGATATTTTTGCCTGGATTGTTGACTTTCAACGGTTGCAACAGGGTGATCAGTTCAAGCTTATCTATGAAGAAAAGCAGGTAGAAGGCAGACCTATCGGTATTGAAAAAATTAGCGGAATTTATTTTAATCATTTTGGCAATGGCTATTATGCTATTCCTTTTGATCAGGGCAATGGTCTTGATTATTTTGATGAGGATGGAAAGAGTTTGCGGAAAGCATTGCTGAAATACCCGATTGAATTTACACGTATTAGTTCTCGCTATTCAGGTAACAGATTTCATCCCGTAAAGAAAGTGTGGAGACCACACTTGGGAACTGACTTTGCTGCTCCTACAGGAACACCCATTCGTTCAGTAGGTGATGGAATTGTTTTGGAGGCACAGTACAAATCCAATAATGGAAACTATGTGAAGATACGGCACAATGCCACCTACACTACTCAATACCTGCATATGTCTAAAATTGCACCGGGTATGAAGCCCGGTACCCGCGTTCGTCAGGGGCAATGGATAGGTAATGTAGGCAGCACCGGTTTAGCCACAGGACCACATGTTTGCTATCGTTTCTGGAAAAACGGTGTGCAGGTGGATGCCCTCAAAGTTGAACTTCCTCCTTCAGAGCCAATACTACCTGAGTATCTGACGATGTTTGAGGCCACAAAGGCTGATGTTATAAAGCAACTCAATGCTATTCCCGGCCCTTTCCCGAATACGTTTGCTTCAGCATTGTAAGCAGCTTTTTTACAAAAACCCCTTCTCGTAAGACATAGGATAGTCTGCAAAGACGCTCATCAACTTTACGCTAGTTCATCGCGCGCTTTATCCCGCGGCCTCAACCTTCACAGAGGTAAAAAATAAGATTAACTTGCTTCCAACTTTGTAAGACTATTTTTGTCTAACTCATTGTTATAATGGATATGCGAAGTTTTGCCCTCATACTTCTATTACTAAGTTCACACATCCTACAGGCACAAAAGGTTGCTTTGGTGTTAAGTGGGGGTGGTGCGAAAGGAATTGCCCATGTGGGTGTTCTTAAGGCACTTGAGGAGCATGAAATTCCTATTGATTTTATTGTAGGCACTTCTATGGGGGGCATTGTTGGTGGTGCTTATGCCGCTGGCTTCAGTCCCCGGCAGATCGAGGCCATGATTCTTTCAGAGGAATTTTTACGCTGGGTAACAGGACAACCTGAAAGGGGTTATAATTTTCATTATTATGGTCGTGAGAGTACTCCAGATTTTCTGCGATTAGACCTTTCGCTCGATTCGGCACGCAGCCTTCAGCTAAATACCAGTATTGCTAATGACGCCTCACTCAACTTTGCGCTTACAGAAATAGTTGCCAAGGCTTCTTCAGTTTCTATGAATAATTTCGATAGCTTATTTGTGCCCTTTAGGGTAGTAGCGGCTGATGTGTTTTCTCAAAATCAGGTAATTCTTTCTAGCGGCTCGCTAAGCGATGCGCTTCGGGCAACGCAAACTGTACCCTTCTTTTATACGCCCATCCGTGTAGATGGCAAGTACCTGTTTGATGGTGGGGTGTATAATAATTTTCCGGTAGATGTAGCCCAAAAGGAATTTATTCCAGATGTCATCATCGGCTCTAATGTTTCTTCTAAGATTTACAATGAGTATCCTTATGAAGATGATGATAAGTTGATCAGCAAGTCATTACTTTACTTGCTATTGGATAAATCCGACCCAACCCGAATACCGGAGAATGGGGTATATATTCAGTCCAATTTGAAACCATATAATTCATTTGATTTCAGTTATGCCCGCGCTATGATCGATAGCGGGTATACTCAAACGATACGCCAAATCTCAGAGATTAAGGGAAAAATTGTATTGCGTCAGACGGTTGACCAGATAAATGAACAGCGTAAAGCATTCCATGCAAAAGAAGTTCCGGTTGTTGTGGAAACTCTAACACTACAGAATTTTAATAGACAACAGCAAAAATACATTTATAGAATTTTTAATCTGAAAAGAAACCAGCCAAATCTTTTGAGTCTTACCGAAATAAAGGAGGGATACTTTAAGCTTATTGCCGAACCTTATTTCAACAACGTATTTCCTACACTTAAATTCAATACCGACTATAATAACTACAGCCTTCAACTAGCCAAGCGACCGCAGAAGAATTTTCAAGTTGATTTTGGCGGTGTTTTGGCAACACGTAACATCAGCAATTTGTACCTGGGACTGAGTTTTTACAATTTTAGAAATGCGCTTACTCATGTGAACCTGGGTTTTCAAACCGGTAGCTTTTATAAATCACTGGCAGCAAACGCAAGAATTGATTTTCCTTACCTTGGAAGGTTTTATATGCAACCCGAAGTTGTAGTTAATGAATGGGATTATGTTGAGAGTACAGACTTGTTGCAAAAGATAACCCCAACAGTGCTGAGGCGACTTGATAGAAAGCTGGGGTTTAGTGCGGGGTGGCCCTTGGGAAATACTATTAAGAGTGCTTTCACTTTTTCCGGATTTACAAACAAGGATCAATATTCCAATACTAAATCCTTCAACAGTTTGGACACCCTTGATGCATTAAGTCTGAGCGGATTCAAAGCCGGTTTTAAACTTACCACCAATGATCTGAACCGCAAACAGTATGCCTCGTTAGGCAAGGCTTATACGTTAAGTGCGTATTACTTTAATGTTCATGAGAGCTACGTTCCCGGGACCACATCAATCAGCCAGCTTCCGGTTAGTAAGAATCATCAATGGTTTCGATTAAGGGCCAGCGCTGAACACTATTTTAGCAGAGGTTCTTTCAGACCCGGGTATTATGCTGATGTAGTTTTCTCCAACCAGCCATTCTTTCAAAACTATTTTGGAACCATTATCAATACCCCTGCTTTCTTTCCGCTACAAGATAGCCGCACGTTAATTTTAGAGAACTTCAGGTCTACCAATTACCTGGCAGTAGGGGCGCGAAATGTGATTGTGGTTCGTCCCCGTACACTTGATTTACGCGTAGAGGGTTATTTATTTAAGCCGCTTGAATATATTCTGCAGGGTCAGAATCAGGAAGCATACACCAATACCTCCTTAACAACACTATTTTTTGCCGGCTCTGTAGGACTGGTCTTTCATTCTCCGATTGGACCAATTAGTTTAAGTGCCAATTATTATGACGATGAAGAAACCCGTTTTGGTGTTTTATTCCATGTAGGTTTTTTGCTGTTTAATAGACATACACTTGAAGATTAATGTGGGTTGTTAAAGGGTTTCAGGCCTGATAAACCTGATTGGGCAAATTAGTATAAGCGGCACTCATGTATTATTTTCGTTCAATTTTGATTTTTTAGCTAAGTTTAACCTTTCATTTAAACCTCTTGTGGCTTCATGATAAGATATATACAAATTCTGCTCCTGTTAACAGTCTCCGTTTTTTGTGTGCAAGCCCAAACGGTCCAATGGGCATCTAAGGTGCTTGATTTTTCATCAGAACTAACACCTATTCAATATTCTGCTAATCAGGTTTTGGGCAAACCAAACGTCCTTCCGGCCGGTGGACAAAATCCCAATGCCTGGGCCCCCGACAAGCCAAGCCGAAAAGAGTTTTTGAAGTTAGGCTTTGATACCCCAATAAGCATTCAGCAAGTAGCTGTGGCAGAGTCGCATAATCCGAGTGCTATTAGCCGGGTATTGGTGTATGATGAATCTGGCAAAGAATACGAAGTGATGACCTTAAATCCTGGGGCGGTTCCTATAAAAGCTATGATGCGAAATATTTTCTTTGAGAAAACCCCTTATAAAGTTAGTGCCGTAAAACTAGAGTTTGATGGCGCGGCTGTACCGGATTATTTTGGGATAGATGCGGTAGCCATTTCCGACTCCAACTATCCCATTGTAGCTTTTATACCAAAGCCCGCCTTACTGGCTTCTGGTATTGTCATCGAACAACTGGATGAAAATGTAAACAGTGAATTTAGCGAGTTGAATCCCATTCTTTCACCGGATGGAAAAACGTTATACTTCAGCCGGAGAAACCACCCTGAAAATATGGGTGGTGTAAACGATAAAGAAGACATATGGTATTCTGAATTAGGTGATGATGGCAAGTGGAAACTCGCCCAGAATATGGGTCCTCAATTCAACAATGCCTACCCAAACTTTATAAACTCCATAAATTCCATGACACCTGATGGAAAAACAGCGCTGATGTTATTAGGAAATAAGTATATGGACGATGGGAAAATGCTGGCCGGTGTTTCCATAAGCACGAACGTTGGAGGAACCTGGACGAAACCTGCTTCTCTTACCATTACCAACGATTACAATTTCAATGAAAAAGCTAACTACTTTCTGGCCAATAATCGCCAAACTATGATTTTATCCGTTGAGCGCGAGGACTCAAATGGTGATCGTGATTTATATGTTTCGTTTATGAAGGCAGACAGCGTTTGGACGGAGCCTATGAATCTTGGAAACGTATTAAACACTGCTGGTGAAGAATCAGCTCCATTTTTAGCAGCTGATGATGTAACCTTGTACTTTTCTTCCAATGGATTTAGTGGTTATGGAGGTACAGATATCTATGTTTCAAAGCGATTGGATGACACATGGACAAATTGGTCAGATCCCGAGAACCTTGGGCCTGAAATCAATTCCCCGTTGGAAGACTTGTTTTTTAACATTCCCAACAATAGCGATTTTGCCTATTACTCACGCGGTGTCACGGAAACAAACATGGATATTTTCCGAGTTAAGCTTCCGATACTGCGCAGCCCTGAACCTTGGGTAACAGTAAAAGGTAAGCTCATTGATGCGGAAACCGGAAAGCCTATTGGTGCTAAAATAATTTATGAACGTTTACCTGACGGAACGGATGTAGGCATTGCACAATCAAACCCTGAAACGGGGGAGTATGAAATAAAGCTTCCGGCAGGTCATTTATACGGTGTCCGAGCTGAAGCTAAAGATCATGTTTCAGAAAGTCAGAACCTGGACTTAAGAAATATTACAGCAGACATGGTGATTGAAAACAAAGACTTCACCCTTCAGCCGATAAAGGTTGCGCGCATTGATGAGAATGCCATGATCACGCTTAACAATATCTTCTTTGATTTCGATAAAGCCGTTCTTAAGCCTGAATCCTTCTCCGAACTGAATCGTATGGTAACACTTATGAATGAGCGTGCGGATATGACGGTATTGATTTCCGGACACACCTGTGATATTGGCGATGACAATTATAACCTTGGATTGTCGGAACGTAGAGCTAAAGCCGTTCAGAAGTATCTGTCTGATAAAGGGATTTCTCAAGACCGAATAGAAGTTAAATTCTTTGGTGAAACTGAGCCATCAGTACCCAACACCTCAATGGAAAATAGAAGGATGAACAGAAGAGTTGAGTTTAAAATTGTGAAACTTTAAAAGTCGAAGCATGAGAACTTTATTCATTTGCTTTTTCAGTATTTTATCAGCTGCGGTTTTTTCGCAAACCGACAGTTTGGTAATTGCGCAGGGTAAAATTTTTAATGCTGACACCAAAGAACCGGTTGTTGCCCGCATTACGTATCAGAGTCTCCCGTATGGAAGCAGATTGGGCGTAATCAATAACAGCAGTTTTTCATTTCCGCTTTTTGATGGGGAACGTTATGCTATTACCGTAGATGCCGTGGGCTATTCATCTGTAAAGTATATGCTTGATCCGGCAGAGGCCAATGATGAAAAAAGAGTAGTGAAAGACATTGAGCTTCATCATACTACGGGTAATCCAAATAAGAAGCATTCCGTTGGTTATGTTATGCGGCTTGATAACTTGATTTTTGAAGTGGCAAAAGCAAAAATTGACCCTGACTCATATGCTGAATTGGATTTATTGGTAAGCATGATGAATGAACACAAGTCAATGGTCATACAGCTGGAAGGTCATACGGATTATCTTGGCGATCCGGGCAAAAATATGAAACTCTCCGAGCAGCGAGTAGATGCTGTGCGGGATTACCTGGTTTCGAAAGGAATTCATAAAAATAGAATCAAGCTAAAGGCTTTTGGCGGAACTATGCCAATTTCTCGTGACAGCACACCGGAAGGCCATCGCCTGAACAGAAGAGTTGAAGTGAGAATACTACAAGAGTAGTTTTTAAAGCCCAGCCATTACTACCATGGCTTTATAGCGTATAGTCTGAAGTTCCTTTTTACACAGAATCTTATCTTTTTCTTTCAGGTTGCTTTCATGCACGGCTAATAAAAGTATTTCCGAAAACTCCTCAATCCTTGGGGAGGCATAACGTTCAATGGCACGACCGAGATAACGTACGGCTTTTTGCAGTGCTTGTTCGTTGAATGAATCAATAGCGAGGTTATAATACAATAGGCCGATTAATTCATTTTGCGATACTTCATTATACAACGCGAAAGAATATTGGTAGTAAGAAAGTGTGGGATCAGTAGATTGTACACCCTGCGTGCGATAGTGGTCAATGCGTGATGTAATTTTATCCGAGGAAGTAACAAATCCTTCATGAGGATCTGTTGTTTCAATTAATACTTCCCCCTTATTGGTTTGGGCCAGTATGAAAATATGATAATTCGTTTCGATGACCTGATGATCAATACCAAACTGCTTAAGAATGATGGAATATAAAATAGTTCCGGTAAGACAGTTGTAGGAGCCATTTTCGAACAGTGATCCAAATGTGGCGTTTGTTTTGAAGTGCTTCAAATACTGTTCGTGTGTTCTGCTAAATAGATACCGAAGAAATTGTATTTCATTTTTACTTGTCTTCTTTTTTGCAGCAAGTTTTTCTATAAAGGTTGTCCACGCATGCTGATCTATAGATGCATTTGTCGTAGCCAGGTATGACTCCAGGACTTGTATGGAAACGGCAGAGAAATCGGACTCAGGAACTCCTTTGGCTTCAATGTGGAAGGAGCTGGCCAAAACAATCAATATAATAAGACGGAATCTCAATGTTACTCCAATGTTAAATTAATGTTAACAAAATTAATAATTAGTTAACATTAATCAAGGGTGCTTAATAAAAACTTAACATTGCGTGATATGAGGGATTTTGACGTACTTTATCGGTATGGTACCTAATATTGAAGAAAAAGTAGTTTCTGACTGGATAAACGAGCTTTTTAAGAAGCAACAGGAGCATAGTACCATACTCCGTGCGGAGCCTGTTTCAGCCCGAAGAGCAAGGCTTGTTCAACTCCGAAAATGGGTTTTATCCCATAAGCCCATGATTCAAAAGGCGATTTACTCGGATTTTTCCAAGCCCGATTTGGAAGTAGATGCCACGGAAATCTTTCCAGTAATAGATGAGTTGTCGCATGCTTTAGCCAACCTGGAGAGGTGGACAAAGCCCAGGAAAATTGATGCTCCCATGACCATGTTGGGTACACGCGCGGAAGTAAGAGCCGAGCCAAAAGGGGTTTGTCTTATCATCGCCCCGTGGAATTATCCTTTTAACTTATGCATCGGTCCATTGGTATCCGCATTGGCCGCAGGCAATAGTGTAATTATTAAGCCTTCCGAACTAACACCCAACACATCGGCATTGATAAAAAAAATGTGTGATGATTTGTTTGAGGAAAAAGTGGTTGCCGTGTGCGAAGGTGGTGTTGAAGTTTCACAGCATTTACTAAAACTTCCATTCGATCATATCTTTTTTACGGGAAGCCCGGACATTGGTAAAGTGGTGATGAAAGCCGCAGCTGAGCACCTGACTTCCGTTACCTTGGAGTTGGGAGGAAAATCTCCGGCCATCATCACACCCTCTGCAAACATTAAGGATGCAGCCAAAAGAATAGCGGTAACCAAATACGTCAACAATGGTCAGACCTGTATTGCTCCCGATTATGTTATTGTTCACGAATCTGTAAAAAATGATTTTGTGGAACAGTTGAAGGAACAAATCATCGTATTGTTTAGCGAAGGGGGCAAGCCAATTGCGGAGTCGCCATTTTATGCACGGATTGTGAATGAAAAACATTTTGAGCGATTGAGCCGTGTATTGGAAGATGCCCTGGATAAGGGAGCAACACTGGCTTTTGGTGGTAGTGTTAAGGCTGAAGAGAATTTTATGCATCCCATTGTACTTACCAATGTACCTGTCCATGCTCGCGTAATGGAGGAAGAAATCTTCGGACCCATTTTGCCGGTTAATTCATACTCATCCATCAGCGATGCCATTAACTTCATTAATGACAAGCCTAAACCGCTGGCGCTTTATGTTTTTGGATCGAACAAAAGGGAGCGAGAACAAGTAATTACTCAAACTTCTTCGGGCGGGGTTTGCGTAAACGATTGTGCTGTACATTTTCTTCACCACAATCTTCCTTTTGGTGGAGTTAATAACAGTGGCATTGGTAAATCACACGGTTACTACGGCTTTATTGCCTTTTCAAACGAAAAACCCGTATTGAAACAAAGAAGTGGCCTCACTTCATTTCAGCCCTTTTATCCCCCCTATACCAAATCTGTAAAAAAAATGATGGATTGGCTCTTAAAATTCATCTGAGAAGACAAGAGGTTGATGTTCTCGTTTAAAGTGAACAGAAGAAACCTTCTCTTTTTGTAATTTTATAACCCTTTGCTGTGTTATAGATAATTAACAGACTCTTTTATGATGAAGAAAATTCTGATTGTTCTGGGCGTAGTGCTGATTGTGCTGGTTGCCGCTGCATTTATTTTGCCTGTGGTTTTTAAAGATAAAATCAAAGCTGCTATCGATAAAGAGCTGGCCCAATCACTTAATGCCGATGTGGTTTTTGATGTGGACAAGTTCAGTCTTAGCCTTTTCAAAAATTTCCCCAACCTCACAGCGGAAATGCGTGATTTTGGTGTGTTTAACCGTGAGCCTTTTGCTGGTGAATATTTATTTGCCGCTGAAGCATTGCAGGTTGAAGTAAACCTGAAAAATGTTTTGTTTGGTGATCAGCTTCGTCTTAAAGGTATTACGCTGGTGCGTCCATTAATCAACATTAAAGTATTGGAGGATGGGCGTGCAAACTATGATATCGCCATCCCTTCGGAAGAAATCCCGGAAACAGATGAGTCTGGAGATTTCTCTTTTGGCATAGATCATTGGCAGGTTATTGATGGCGATATCGTATATGATGACAAGTCACTTCCTTTTTTCCTGGAGTTGAAGAATGTTGAGCATACCGGAAGTGGGGATTTTACGCAAGATGTTTTTGATCTGAAAACAATTACGGTGGCCGATACAGTAAATATTCGATATGATGGTGTAGCGTACCTGACAAACAAAAGGGCTGAAGTGGCAGCGGTTATTTCGATCAGTGAAGACTATTCGAAATTTGGGTTCAAGGAAAATTCAGCCAAGATCAACGACTTTGCCATGAGTTTTGATGGCTGGTTCAAAATGAATGAGAATGACTACGGTATGGATATTTCATTCAGCAGCCCGGAGAATACGTTTAAAAGTTTGCTTTCGCTGGTTCCCGGTATGTACTCATCCGATTTTAAAGACATCCAAACGGAGGGCGACTTAGCGTTTAATGGTTTTGTGAAAGGAACGTACAGCGAAACACAAATGCCGGCTTTCCAGGTAAACCTGAAGGTGTTGGACGCTATGTTCAAATACCCTGATCTGCCAACCTCGGTCAATAATATTAATCTTGACATGTTGGTGGACAATACGAATGGCATAATGGAAAATACGGTTATTGATGTAAAGAAATTGCACATGGATTTTGGCTCTAATCCATTTGATGCACGCGCGCTCATCAGCAAGCTCTATCCCACGGAAGTGGACGCGAACGTGAATGCCAAGCTTAATCTTGCCGAGCTGTCACAAATGTTCCCGGTGGAAGGACTTGACATGCGCGGGAACTATGCGATTGATTTGACGGCCAAGGGTGTGTATGATAGTTTGAAGAAAACTATTCCGTCCATCAATGCGATAATGTCCTTAGCGAATGGCTATATAAAAACATCAGAGTTTCCCTTGCCACTGCAAGACCTCAAATTTAGCTCAAGCGTAAAAAATACTTCTGGTCGTATTGCTGAAACGTTCATTGCTGTTAATGATTTTTCCATGGTGATGGATGGTGAGAAATTTTCGGCCGACATGCTGGTTCAAAATCTTGAAGACATCACCTGGGACGTAAAAGCAAATGGTGGGATTGATCTTGAAAAAATCACAAAAATCTTCCCGGTTGAAGGTATGACGTTGGCCGGAAAGATGAAGGCTGACCTTCAAACAAAAGGAAAGATGTCTGATCTGGAGGCAGAGCGCTATGATAAACTTCCTACCAGCGGAAGTGCCTCATTGCGTGATTTCAAATACACATCGGCTGATTTGCCCTATGTAGTTATACTTACCCAGGCAGATATGAGTTTTGATCCGCGCAAGATCGATTTGAAACAAGTAGCGGGAACAATAGGCAAGAGCGATTTCAATGTGAACGGATCGATATCCAATTACATGGGCTATCTGTTTAGTCCGAATCAGTTATTGAAAGGCTCCATGAATTTTTCTTCAACCTTACTCGATTTGAATGAGTTCATGACGGAGACCGAGGAGACTCAGGAAGAATCCGAACCTTACAGTGTTATTCCAGTACCTGAAAATATCGACTTCCTGTTGAAATCGAGTATTGCAACGGTGAAGATGCTGGACTTTAACATCACGAATGCCAAAGGTGATATTGTGGTAAAGGATGGCGCGGCCAACCTGAACGGATTGTCATTTAATTTATTGGGTGGCGCGTTTACTGTTAATGGCGCATACAATACAAAAGACATTGCTCATCCGAAATATGATTTTGGCTTGAAGATAGAGAATATGGCGCTTGCTCAGGCTGCTTCAGGTTTCTCGTTGGTTAAAACGTATGCTCCCATGGCAGGGTTGATGTCAGGTAACTTCTCCACTGATTTTAAAATCAGTGGTGAATTATTACAGGACATGATGCCCAATTTAAAAACAGTAAATGGTAATGGCCTTGTAAAAATAGCGCAGGCATCTCTTAAAGAGTCAAGCTTACTTGCTGGAATAACGTCATTAACAAAACTTGATGACACCAATGAAGTAACCCTAAAAGATGTTTTAATGTCAGCTTCCATTAAAGATGGCAAGCTGAGTGTGAAGCCCTTTAATGTGAAGTTTGGTCAGTACGCTACTGCCGTTTCTGGAAGCACAGGTATTGACGGCTCGATTGATTACAGTTTGAAAATGGATGTACCAGCAGGAAAGCTGGGTACGCAATTCAATAGTTTTGTGAATCAGTACACCGGAGGCAAGAATGATCCAAATGCCATGGTGCCTGTAAATATCGGCTTGGGAGGAACTTTCCTGAGTCCACAGCCTAAACTTTTAATGACGGAACAAACACAACAGGTTCAGGATGGAGCAACGGCAGCGGTGAAGCAGGAGGCAGAAAAAAAGGCAGCTGAGGTAGTGTCCGGATTGTTGGGTGGCTCTAAATCGGACACAACAAAAACCGACAGTACTAAAACCACCGAAGATCCAAAGCAAAAAGCCGCTGAAGAGGGAATAAAAACAATCCAGAATCTTCTGAAAAAGAAAAAGGGAACTTGATTTTTTAAGCGCTGGGTTAATAATTGTTGTGATTCTAAACCCAGCGAAATACTTTTCCATATACGGTAGCCTCTTTCGCAAAGAGGTTTTTTATTTTTAGCCCAACCAAATAACTAATCCTCTATGAAAATTTTTCTACACACCATTTTGATTCTTTTACTGACGCTGCCTGCCTTAGCGCAAGAGAAGGTAGACACCGCAACGGTTTCCCGAATAAAAATGGAAGGCTTCGAGAACTCACAAGTGATGAGTATACTCGGCATGTTAACCGATGTGCATGGTCCTCGGTTAACCAATTCTCCCGGCTATAAAAGCGCTGCAAACTATGCCAAGTCGGAATTGGAAAAGTGGGGCTTGCAGAATGCCCACTTCGATTACTGGGATGAAGACTTTGGCAGAGGCTGGTATTTGAAGAAATTCAGTCTGCATGCTACTGCACCGGTTTACTTTCCGGTAATAGCTTACCCGAAAGCATGGACACCCGGTATTAAAGGCAATGTTCAAACGGAAGCCATTTATCTCGATATACAGAAGGAAGAAGATCTTGAGAAATACAAAGGAAAACTGAAGGGAAAAATTGTGCTGTTCAGCTTGCCTACACCCGTTAAGCCTGGTTTTGAACCCGATGCCCGCAGACTGGAAGAAAAGGATCTGCTCAGTATGGCTAACTCCGGACCTACCGAAGCATTTACGGGAAGAAGATTTTTTGCGCCTACTGAGCCGCAGCGCCTGGCATATAAAAAGTGGGATATGTGCACGAAGGAAGGTGCGCTTGCTGTATTGGAAGCAAGTCCAAGCTTTCGCCTGGAGGATGGAACAGTAACTGTGGCGGCCGCTACAGTTCCCTATCCTGCAGAGACAGCCTTTGCCGATCGGCTTTCATCCCGAGATCCTAACGCCCCCAAGATACTTCCTCAAGTTGTTGTGTCTGCCGAGCATTACAACCGTATGGTGCGCCAACTACAGCAAGGCATTCCCGTAAAATTGGAAATGACGCTTGAGGCAGAATTCACGCCTAATGAAAAGGGCTTTAACGTAATTGCTGAAATACCCGGCACCGATTTAAAAGATGAAGTGGTAATGATTGGCGCCCATTTGGATTCATGGCACAGCGGAACAGGTACAACCGACAATGCATCCGGCTCGGCCGTAATGATGGAAGCCATGCGTATCATTAAATCATTAGGTGTAAGTCCGCGCAGAACCATTCGCATTGGTTTGTGGGGCGGTGAAGAACAAGGGTTGCTTGGCTCACGTAACTATGTGAAACGAGTATACGGTGTGCGCGATGGTGAAAACATTACTTTCAAACCCGGTGCCGAGAAATTCTCAGTTTACTTTAACATGGACAATGGTACCGGTAAATATCGTGGTGTGTACATGCAAGGCAATGAAAATGCAAGAAGTGTTTTCCGTGAGTGGCTTAAGCCATTTGAAAAATTAGGAGCTGCTACATTAACACCTCGTAATACAGGCGGTACTGATCATTTATCTTTTGATGGAATTGGTCTACCCGGCTTCCAATTTATTCAGGATCCGATTGAATACAGTACTCGTACACACCATACTAGTATGGATTTGTATGATAAGGCCATTGAAGATGATTTGAAGCACAATGCAGTGATGACTGCTGCCTTTGCGTGGCTGGCAGCCAACCGTGATGCGTTGTTTCCAAGAAAATATTGATGAATTATTATCACAATAGCGTTTTGTCATCGCGTCCCGATAGCCTATAGAGGGATTCTCGATCTTGTTTTTGTGTAAAGCTTTTAGTGACACCATTGCGCCTCTCCGTCTTTGCGGTGAAGCCTTTCAACCGCAAAGACGGAGAGGCGCAAAGTTTTTATACCTGCTTGTATCGAAAACAATCCACCAGGTGATCGTTAACCAAGCCACAGGCCTGCATGTGTGCATAGATTACCGTGCTGCCAACAAATTTAAATCCCCGCTTCCTCAGGTCCTTACTCAAAGCATCTGATTCTTTTGTTGTAGCCGGAACTTCCTTCATTGTTTTCCATTGGTTAATAATAGGCTTGTTATTGACAAATTGCCAGATGTAGGCATCAAAGCTTCCAAATTCTTTTTGTATGGCTAAAAACTGTTTGGCATTAGTAACAGCCGCGTATACTTTCAGCCGGTTGCGTACAATGCCGGGATTGAGGAGAATTTTCTCCAATTTTTTTTCTGTAAAGCGGGCAACTTTTTCAGGATCAAAATCTGCGAAGGTTTTGCGGTAACCTTCACGTTTTTTTAGAATGATCTCCCAGCTTAAACCGGCCTGCGCACCTTCCAAGAGCAAAAATTCAAAATGGGTGCAATCATCGCGCACCGGAACACCCCACTCCTTATCATGATAGTCGATGTATTGTTTGAATTTCAGGCACCAGGGGCAACGCACTTTTTCTTTTACGGTCATAAGTTGCTCAAGTTATAGGAACAAAGTAAGTTTGATGAAGTGACAACCGTTTGTAAGCATCACTAAAATTAATGTAAAAATCTTATGAAAAAATTGATCGCCTTATTGAGTCTCAGCCTGGTTGCCTTTTTTGTATCCGCCCAGAATCCTGAAACGAAGCTTAAAGAATTAAAGATTGAGCTGTTTAAACCAGCTGCTCCTATGGCCAATTATGTTCGCGCGGTGCGCACGGGCAACTTGATTTACCTTGCCGGCCACGGACCAACCCGAGCAGATGGCACCAACATTCAAGGAAAGGTTGGAAAGGATTTAACCGTTGAACAGGGTTACGATGCGGCCCGGCAAACCGGAATAGCGTTGCTATCCACGCTTAAAGCAGAGATAGGTGATTTGAGTAAAGTGAAACGAATTGTTAAGGTGCTGGGCATGGTAAACTGCACGGAAGATTTTAAAGACCAGCCTAAAGTGATCAATGGATTCTCCGACTTGATGGTAGCCGTGTTTGGTGAAAAGGGAAAGCATGCACGATCAGCTGTCGGCATGTATGCCTTGCCCTCCAATATCTCTGTAGAGATTGAAATGATCGTGGAGGTTGAGTAGTGTTGCTAGCGTATTTATTCTGGCGATTGCTGCTGATTTCTGGATATTTAAAGAAAATTTTATTTTGTTGCTTCGCAGGCTTGTGAATACTTGATTCGTTTACTGTAAACCCCCTTGAAATGCAGCTTGGCTTAATCGGATTAGGAAAAATGGGCTACAACCTGGCCCTCAACTTTAAACGCAACGGGCACACCGTTGTGGCATACGATACGAGCAAAACCGCGATGGAACGAATTCAAGCGGAAGGAATCACCACCGTATCGTCTATTGCGGAGTTGGCTCAAGCCCTACCTGGTAGAAGGGTAATCTGGATCATGGTGCCTGCTGGAAATACAGTCGACATTATTATCAACAACCTGAATGACTATCTGCATAAAGATGACATATTGATTGATGGTGGTAACTCCAATTTCAAAGACACTCAGAGACGTGGACGTGATTTGGAAAAAATTGGTATTCATTTGCTCGACTGTGGAACCAGCGGAGGTGTAACGGGTGCGCTCCAGGGTGTGTGTACAATGATTGGTGGGTCATTGGAAGCCTATCAGTATTGCGAATCGTTTTTTACGACCATGTCCGTTCCAAACGGTTCTTTGTACTGTGGGAAAAGTGGTTGTGGCCATTTTGTAAAAATGATTCACAACGGTATTGAATACGGTATGATGCAGGCCATTGCCGAAGGGTTTGAGGTGATGAATAAATTCAATCCCGATTTTGATCTGGCGGCCATCGCAAAAGTGTGGAATCATGGTTCTGTAGTACGTAGCTGGTTAATGGAGCTTTCGCAGCATGCACTGGAAAAAGATAAAAACCTGGAGTCCATAAAAGGCGTTGCGCATTCTTCCGGGGAAGGAAAATGGACGGTAGAAACCGCGCTGGAAATGGGTGTACCCATTCCTGTTATCACCATGTCATTGCTTATGCGATACAGAACACAAAGCGAAGATACTTTTTCAGGGAAGCTGGTGGCCGCGCTCCGCAATGAGTTTGGCGGACATGCGGTGGAAAAGAAATAATTCTATGATTTGATCATTGCTTGTTCAATATCCCCCATCAAATCCTCAGCCTCTTCAATACCCACTGACAATCGCACCAAATTATCCGTTACATTTATTTTTGCGCGCTCCTCGGCAGTCATCTTAGCATGCGAAGTTCTGACAGACGAACAAATAGTGCTCTCTACACCACCCAGGCTTAATGCACGTTTAATCAACCTTAGTCTATCCATGAAGGCATGTGGATCGCCCTGAACTTCAAAAGAAAGCATACCCCCAAAACCACCGGGCATTTGGGCTTTAGCGATTTCATGACCAGGATGATCGGGAAGGCCAGGGTAGTAAACCCTACCAACCTTCTTTTGCGTTTTCAACCAGTGCGCAAGTTTTAGTGCATTTTCGTTTTGCTGACGAACACGTAACACAATGGTTTTCAAGCTTCGCTCTACCAGCCAGCAGGTGTGTGCATCCAATGAGCCCCCAAAGTGAAAAGCGCTGTTCCATATTTTTTTGGTGTACTCTGTTGAAGCTACTGCCGCACCACAACACAAATCGCTGTGGCCGCCAATGTATTTCGTTCCACTGTGTGTAACTACATCAATGCCCATGTCAATCGGATTTTGATTTATCGGTGAGGCGAAGGTGTTGTCAATAATGGTAACAATGCCATGCTTCTTCGCAATAGCGGATACAGCTTTTATGTCAGTAATTGTTAAGGTAGGGTTGGAGGGCGTTTCGATGTAGATCACCTTCGTGTTTGGCTTTACGGCATGCTCAAATTCCTGAGGTTTTGTTCCGTCTACCAGCGTATACTCAATTCCGTAGCGGGGAAATTCTACGGTAACAGCATTAAATGTTCCTCCATACAGGTCCTTTTGCAAAACCGCATGATCGCCTTGTTTTAAAAAGGCAAACAGGGAAGTCATGATGGCCGCAAGCCCGGAACTGAAGATGAGCCCATCTTCACCATTTTCAAGTGCAGCAATTTTTTCAGCCACAGCCCGCTGATTGGGGGTGTTGAAATAGCGCGGATATTGTGTTTGCTCCGTGCCTTCATAATCATAGGCTGCTGATGGAAAGATTGGATTGACAATTCCCTTGTGCACGGAATCGCCAACGGAGCCAGCATGTACACTTTGAGTTAACTTCGATAATGAAATGGCCATGGAGTATTTTTTCTGCTAAAGTAAAGTAACGGATTCAAACTTTAGTGAGGATTTTTTGACCGCCCAGTTGATTTATGGGGTCGGTCATTTCTTGATTGATTATATTGTTCTGGCAAACCCAATCATACCATGCGACCATTATTTCTTTCCCTGCTTTTTCTTTCAGTACTAACCACGAATGCCCAGGTGGGAATAATTAAGGAAAGTCTGAAACTGAAAAGTACTATACTCGGCAAAGAGGTTGAATACAGCCTTTACCCTCCACCCGATTATGACCAAAGCAGCCGCAGGTATCCAGTGCTTTATCTTTTACATGGCTATTCCGATGATGAAACCGGCTGGACACAATTTGGTGAGACCAAAGCCATTGCCGACAGACAATTGCAAAATATGGAAATGACTTCTATGATTATTGCGATGCCCGATGGAGGAGTGAGTTGGTATATTAACAGTGCCGATGGAAAAGTGAAGTATGAAGATTTTTTTATCAAAGAGTTTATCCCACATATAGATGCTACCTTACGTACACGCGCAGAAAAACGTTACCGGGGTATTGCCGGTCTTTCTATGGGAGGGCATGGTACTATGATTATCGCGGTCAAGTACCCGCACCTGTTTGCTGTAGCAGCTCCCCTAAGTGCCGGTATTTTCACCCGCGATGAACTGATCAACATGCCTGAAGAAAGTTGGGATAATGTATTTGGTCCTCCCTACGGAAAAGGCATAGGAGAAGAAAGAATAACTGATCATCTGAATAAAACTGGATACTTTCACTCGTTAAAGAGGCTAATGCAGATGATTTGAAAAAGGTGAAGTATTTTATTGATTGTGGCGATAAGGATTTTCTGATCAAGGGGAATATGGAGCTTCATGCTTTATTGATTGATAAAAAAGTGCCTCATGAATTTCGTGTGCGCGAGGGCATTCACAATTGGGATTATTGGCGAACAGCATTGCCAGAGGTTTTTAAATTTGTTTCAAAGTCGTTTCACCAGTAGCCGTTTAATAGGCCCAACAAAGCACTTTCCCATCTAGCTTCAGGTAATATAGACCTACATTAAGATCGGTAATTCCTCTGGTACTCGAATGAATTGCCCAAAGTGGGTGGTTTTTACATATTATATAACCTTTATCATTTCATTATCAGTGGGTTACACTAAACTTTTCTAACATATAAACGTTATATTTACAGTAACAACCACTAATACGATGACAACAGCAACCAAAAAACTCCAAATACTGGAGTCTCTGGACGCCCTGGATCAATCGCAGTCAGAAAAAGTACTGGCGTATATCAAGAATATGCTGGTAACCAATCGGGATGAAAATCAGTACAAGCGCTTTAAACGCGAAGCCATGAAGGAGATTCGCAAGGCGTTGAAAACTGATCGAAGCCTGAAGCTTCAGGCATAGGCGTCTGGTTTCTTCTTCAAAGAAAAGCGGACATGATTCATGTTCCGAGAAAATTTTCTTTCCTCTTTTGTAAAAAACTACACACATTCATAACAGAAAATTCTCTATTTGTTATTTTGATTTTTTCTGGTGTATCGTTTTTGCCACAGCTTTATTCATGCCGCACATAGTTGTCCCACTTTTCCACCACTGCAGTAAAGTCGTTTGGTAGTTCAGAATCGAATTGCATGAAGGTTTGGGTTTTAGGATGGATAAACCCGAGCGTCTTTGCATGCAATGCTTGTCGGGGAATAATTTTAAAGCAGTTGTCAACAAATTGGCGGTACTTTGTGAACACCGTACCTTTCATAATCTGATCACCTCCGTACATAACATCATTAAATAGCGGATGACCAAGGTATTTCATGTGTGCACGTATTTGATGGGTACGGCCGGTTTCCAACTTGCACTCGAGCAATGAAACATAACGAAGATCTCTCAACAACATGTAATGCGTAATGGCATGTCTTCCCATGTTTCCTTCCGGGAAGGCAATGGTTATTCGTCTGTCTTTTAAACTACGTCCGACATGCACATTAATGGTTCCTTCCGGAGGCTCGGGCACCCCCCAAACCAAAGCATAGTACGTTCGCTCAATGGAATGATTAAAAAATTGTTTTGCTAGGGAAGTCATAGCTTGTTCTGTTTTGGCAATAACCAGCAATCCTGAAGTATCTTTATCGATGCGGTGAACAAGGCCAGGTTTGCCTTCGTTGCCCGGAAGTTGCGGTAAATTTTGAAAATGATACGCCAGTGCATTTACAAGTGTACCGCTCCAGTTTTGATAGGCGGGATGTACTACCATGCCAGCTGGTTTATTAACCACCAGCAGCGTGTCATCCTCGTAAATAATATTGAGCACTATATTTTCTGGAACAACATCTGTGTCGCGTGGCGGCTCGGGAAAGGAAATGATAATCACATCGTTTGGATGAACTTTGTAGTTTGATTTAACGGGTTTGTCGTTAACCATCACAAAACTATCATCAATCCCTTTTTGAATTTTAGAGCGGGTAACATTTGCCAGCCGGTCGTTCAGAAATTTATCAATGCGCAGCAGGCTTTGCCCCGGATCGGCCACAATGCGGTGGTGTTCAAACAGAAGTTCTTCCTCATTATCTTCCGGTAAAATATCTTCTTCCTTCATTCGTACAAAAGTAGGTAAAGATCAGCTGATAATACGCTTAGTAACTTTTACAAGGAAGGTTTTCAATTTCATTTCTTACTGGTTTCTTTGCGGACATGAAAATCAGACTTTGCTTTTTACTTTTTCTCATATTTAATGCCTGTGGGAGATCAACAAAAGTGGATAAGGAGTACTTTGAACAGGGTGCAATTACTGGAGTATTGAATTCCAAAAAAATTAATGAAGCTTCAGGTATGGTGGCCAGCCGCACACATCCCGGGTTGTTATGGACGCACAACGACAGCGGTGACAAGGCGAGAATTTTTTTAATTGATTCGTTGGGCAGGCATCGGGCAACGGTGTCGTTAAAGGGAATCAGTAATCGGGATTGGGAAGATATTGCCGTTGGCCCCGGCCCGGAGGATGGTAAGACCTATGTCTATGTGGGGGAGATAGGAGACAATTTGGCCAGGCATGAATACAAATACGTTTATCGTTTTCAGGAGCCTGTTATTTCTACCCAGGACATAACAGTTGAACTTTCGCAGATAGACTCTATAAAATTTAAGCTACCCGATGGCATTCGCGATTGCGAGGCATTGATGATTGATCCGCACACAAAAGATCTATACATCTTTTCCAAAAGAGAGTCGGCCGTAAACCTATACCGTTTAGCCTATCCCCAGTCCACCGCCAAAATATTGATAGCAGAGAAAGTATTGGAGGCGCTACCGTTTACACTGATTGTTGCAGCCGACTGGTCAGCCGATGGCAAGGAAATCTTAATCAAAGATTATGAACAAGTATACTATTGGCGAAGAAGTAATCATGAACCGATTACCGAGCTTTTGAAAGCACAACCCATCTTGTTGCCGTACCATCAAGAACCACAAGGCGAAAGCATTGCCTTCGATTATTGGGGTAAAGGATATTATACCCTAAGCGAAGAAGCTAAAGGCGTTAAACCTGCTTTGATGTTTTACAAAAGAATCCATGCGAATAACCAATAACTATCAACGGATTACTAAATCACACCTTGTGCCTTCATCGCATTAGCTACCTTTAAAAAGCCGGCAATATTGGCGCCTACCATATAGTTACCAGGTTTGCCGTATTCGTTAGCTGCGGCCAGGCATGTATCATGAATGTTTTTCATGATATCCTGAAGTTTCGCGTCAACTTCTTCACGAGTCCAATTTGAGCCCATAAAGTTTTGGGTCATCTCTAATCCTGAAGTGGCGACACCACCGGCATTGGAAGCCTTGCCGGGAGAATACATCACGCCATTATCGATCAGTATATTGATGCCCTCAATAGTGACCGGCATATTGGCACCTTCCCCTACGAGTTTAACACCGTTTTTAACCAGGTTGTTGGCATCATAAGCGTTTATCTCATTTTGTGTGGCGCATGGAAAGGCACAATTGGCCTTGATGTTCCAAAGCGGATTGTGATCGGCCTTCGGATCGATGTCATGGTAGACAGCGCTTTTATATTTATCGGCATATTCTTTTATGCGGCCGCGCTTTTCGTTCTTCAGCGTTTTTAAAAATTCAAGTTTCTCTTTTGTAATGCCAGCTTCGTCTAAAATAAACCCGGATGAATCAGATGCGGTGATTGCTTTACCGCCCATCTTATTAATTTTTTCAATGGAATATTGTGCTACGTTTCCTGAACCTGAAACCAAACAGGTTTTGCCTTTAATCGAATCGCCTTTGGTGTGCAACATGTTTTCAGCAAAGTAGATTAAGCCATATCCTGTTGCTTCGGTACGGATCAAACTTCCACCCCAGCCAATGCCTTTGCCTGTGAATACTCCGGTAAATTCATTTTTAATTTTTTTATAGGCGCCAAACATGTATCCGATTTCGCGGCCACCTACACCAATATCACCTGCCGGCACATCCAACCGGTGACTGATATGGCGTGAAAGTTCACCCATAAAAGCCTGGCAGAACTTCATGATTTCATTTTCAGATTTTCCTTTGGGATCAAAATCTGATCCTCCTTTACCTCCGCCCATGGGTATGCCGGTTAAGGCATTTTTAAAAATCTGTTCAAAGGCTAAAAACTTTAAAACACTGGGTGTAACAGAAGGATGAAAGCGAAGCCCGCCCTTGTATGGGCCAATGGCACTGTTCATCTGCACCCGGTATCCACGATTTACTTGAACCTCACCTTTATCATCCACCCAGGTTACACGAAACGAAATCATTCGCTCCGGTTCCAGTATGCGTTCCAATAGTTTAAGTCTTTGAAATTCTTTATTCTTTTCAAGGGCAGGCCAAATCGAAACAAGAACTTCTTCAGCAGCTTGAATAAATTCAGGTTCATTGGGGTTTCGTTGCTTAATCAGATCGAGGAAGTCGGCAGTATACATAGACTATTTTTTTGGCCAATTTAGCAGAAGTCTGAGGATTGCAAACGTTTTAGTGAATCAGAATTTAAGTTTTAAGATCGTAGGCCATAATCTGTGTAATTTCAGGCATGGAAAGAAGTAAAATTCACCCACAAGGTCCGGAGTTTTCAAGATTAATTACCGGGGTTTGGCGATGGGATTCGCTGTCTATGGACGGTATTGAAGCTTTGATTAATGCATCGCTTGAAAACGGTATGACTACATTCGATCATGCCGATATTTATGGAAATTATTCCTGCGAGGAACTTTTTGGAAAGGCAATCCAGAACAAATCATCGTTACGAAAAAAAATTCAATTTGTTACTAAATGTGGGATCAAGCTGCTTTCCGATAAGAAAATTGAGCATCGCATCAAGCATTATGATACTTCCAGGGAACATATTATTCAGTCGGTGGATAATTCTTTAAGGAATCTAAAAACGGATTATCTTGATTTGCTTTTGCTCCATCGTCCTGATCCTCTTATGAAACCTGATGATGTGGCAGAAGCATTTGAAAAGTTGAAACAAAGCGGAAAGGTATTGTATTTTGGAGTTTCAAATTTCACCTCGTCCCAGGTTGATATGCTACAAAGTTTTTTACATGGTCCACTAGTTACCAATCAAGTTGAAATTTCACTATATAAACATCAGCTGCTTTTTGATGGCTCCATTGACACTCTAAGGAAGCGCCACATTTCTCCAATGGCCTGGTCACCCCTGGGTGGTGGTAAGTTTTTTACAGACACGGAGCAAAATACAAGCACACAATTGCAATTGGATCAACTTGCCGGGAAGTACAATTGCAATGTAAGTCAGTTGTTGTTGGCATGGCTGCTCAAACATCCCTCAGGAATTTTTCCAATATTGGGCACAACCAATCCCCAGCGACTAACAGAAGGAGCCCAAGCAATTAAAGTAAAGCTGGATAAACAAGATTGGTTTGCTATGCTGAAGATGGTTACAGGTCACGATGTGGCGTGAGCTTTGCTGCTCAGTAATTGAGCGTTTTCAAAAAATTCCTCAACAAACTTTAGTTGTCTGGTAACAATCCTTCATTCATTTTTGTATTCTTCATAAAAATTTATGGCGCGGGCAATAGCGGAGAAAAAAACTAAGGATTCTACCGGTTACGAATTCATCGAAATTATAGGTGCACGCGAGCATAACCTAAAAAATATCAGCCTCTCCTTTCCACGCAATAAGCTGGTGGTCATCACCGGCATTAGCGGAAGCGGGAAATCATCATTAGCGTTTGATACTATTTATGCCGAAGGTCAGCGCAGGTATATGGAGAGTTTTTCAGCGTATGCCCGAAGTTTTCTGGGCAATCTTGAACGTCCTGATGTGGACAAAATCAATGGCCTCAGTCCTGTAATTTCTATCGAACAAAAAACAACATCACGTAATCCGCGTTCAACCGTTGGCACCGTAACGGAGATTTATGATTTTATGCGATTGCTGTTTGCCCGAACGGCAGAGTCATATTCTTACTTGAGTGGAGTAAAGATGATCCGGCAGTCCGAAGACCAGATTCTGGACGCTATTATCCAAAACTATCAAGGGAAAAAACTGGTGCTGCTAGCTCCTGTAGTAAAGGGTCGTAAAGGTCATTACCGTGAATTGTTTCAACAAATCCGAAAACAAGGATTCACCAAGGTGCGTGTAGATGGTATGGTACTGGATATCTCCCCTAAAATGCAGGTTGATCGATACAAAATTCATGACATCGAAATAGTCATCGATAGAATTTTGGTGGATAAAAAAGACAGGGCACGAATTGGTCAGTCCATAAATCGCTCGTTAAAAGAAGGGAAGGGAGTAATGATGGTGCTGGATGAAAACCAGAAGGCCCAACACTTTTCAAAATTTCTCATGGACCCCACCACCGGCCTTTCCTACGATGAGCCTGCCCCCAATACGTTCTCGTTTAACTCCCCTTATGGGGCTTGCCCGACATGTAACGGCCTGGGACAGGTTGAAGAAATTACCGAAGAATCGGTAATTCCCGATAAAAAATTAAGCATTAGCCGTGGTGGAATTTTGCCTTTAGGTGAGTACCGCGACATCTGGATTTTTAAAAAAGTAGAAGCCATACTGAAGCGATACAAACTCACCCTCAGTACACCTATTAAAGACATTCCAAGAGATGTTTTAAAAGTATTGCTGTATGGTGATGATGTTCCGGTAGCCGTGGCCTCGGTGAAATATCCTGGCACCGAATGGAACACCCGGTTTGAAGGCATTGTAACTTTTTTAGAGAAGCAACGCGATGAAGGATCGGAAGCCATTAAGCGGTGGGTGGAAGACTTTATGATTGTTAAAACCTGTCCGGAGTGCAACGGAGCGAGGTTGAGAAAGGAATCACTTCATTTTATTATTGATGGTAAGAATATCGCCCAGCTTGCATCGCTTGATATAAAAAAACTCAATGACTGGTTTACCGGTTTGGAAAGCAGGATTAATGAAAAGCAACGAACCATTGCTGGAGAAGTGTTAAAGGAGATTCGCAAGCGGATTGGTTTTTTATTAGATGTTGGTCTTGAATATTTAAATCTTGACAGACCCTTACGAACCTTGAGCGGAGGCGAAGCCCAGCGTATACGGCTGGCTACGCAAATTGGTACACAACTGGTTGGGGTACTTTACATTTTAGATGAGCCCAGCATTGGTTTACACGCACGCGATAATGTGAAGCTGATAAAGGCCTTGAAAGATTTGCGTGACCTTGGTAACTCGGTTATTGTAGTGGAGCACGATAAGGAGATGATGCTGGAGTCGGATTACATTATTGATATTGGTCCTGGTGCCGGGCGGCATGGTGGGCAAGTAGTGGCAGAAGGTGAACCGAAATTATTTCTTCAGAGTAAAAGTACCACAGCTGAGTATTTAAAAGGAAAACTATCTATTGTTTATAAGAAGGATCGAAGGAAAGGATCAGGTAATAAATTATCACTATGGGGTGCACATGGTAATAACCTTAAAGCGGTGGATTTAAGTATTCCGTTAGGCACCTTCAGTTGTATTACCGGAGTATCAGGTAGCGGAAAATCTACCTTGATTCACGAAACACTGTATCCAATCCTGAACAAGCATTTCTTTAATTCCAGAAAAGATCCTCTTGGTTTCAAAAAAGTAGAAGGCCTTGAGCACATCGATAAAGTGATTGAGGTAGATCAATCTCCTATAGGCAGAACACCACGCTCGAATCCGGCAACCTACACGGGAACATTTACGGATATCCGGGATTTGTTTGCTCAATTACCCGAAGCAAAAATTCGAGGTTACAAGCCCGGAAGGTTTTCCTTTAATGTAAAGGGAGGAAGGTGCGAAACCTGTGAAGGAGCCGGATTGCGATTAATTGAAATGGAATTTCTTCCGGATGTTTATGTGCATTGCGAAACCTGTAAGGGCAGACGCTATAATCGTGAAACATTGGAAGTCAGGTTTAAAGGAAAATCGATTTCTGATGTGTTGGATATGACAGTGGAAGAGGCTGTTACATTCTTTGAAAATCAGCCCAAGATTTTACGGAAAATAAAAACCCTGGATGACGTTGGCCTTGGTTATATCTCCCTCGGCCAACATGCTACTACGTTATCGGGAGGTGAGGCGCAGCGGGTAAAACTTGCTACCGAATTATCTAAACGCGATACAGGAAAGACGTTTTACATTTTAGATGAGCCAACTACCGGGTTGCATTTTCAGGACATTGCCCATTTGTTGCATGTTTTGCATAAATTGGTAGATAAGGGCAACACAGTCTTAGTTATCGAGCACAATATGGATGTTATCAAGTCGGCTGATTATGTGGTTGACCTGGGTCCGGAAGGAGGGGAGAAAGGCGGTACTATTGTGGCCTCCGGCACACCAGAAGAAGTCTCTAAAAATCTATCCGGTTATACCGGAAGATTTTTGAGAGCGGAACTGAATTGACGTAATTGCATTCGAATTGAAAGGGTAAAAATGAATTCTCAAACGCGCCAATATCTTTTTGGTTTAATTTTCATAGCCGTTGGTTGCTACCAGTTCTATATAAACGATATGCTCGAATTTTGGATGTATGCCTGTGCAGGCTCAGCATTTATTTTCAATGCGTTGACTGCCGAGCCATATTTTTTATCCTATAAAAAGCCCTTGGTAATCCTTACGTGGATTTTAATCATTGCGACTGGTATCCTGTTTTTCTACTTGCTACGCTATAAATTCTTCTGACCTCCACATATGTAATTACAGTAGAAAAGGTGAGTATGGAAGTACTACCTTTGACCTGATTAACGGCCTTTATGGTTGACAATAAGAAGCGCATTTATTGGATTTTACAGATCAGTGGTTGGTCATCGTATGCCTTACTCCAAATTCTGATTGGTGTAATTGCCTCCGGGCAAGGCTTTGGCTGGAGAAGGACTATTTTTTTCATAGCCGAA
>CAZQXC010000003.1:56673-62021 GCA_964597075.1 uncultured Roseivirgaceae bacterium
TCCCTTTTTCTTTTTATTACCCATTTTTTTCGTTTGTATTTAAAAAAGCGCAAATGGATAAGGTTAAAAATTCCTAAGCTTATCCCTCGGGTTTTACTGGCATCCGGTGTGTTGGCGATTGTCGCCTATTTTTTCAGGGTACCGCTTGGGTTTATAACAGGCCGTACAACCGTGATGGAATCGGCCTTCAATCCCGATCAGGTGCTTGGGCTTTCCATGGTTTACATGGTATTCTTTTTCCTTTGGTCAGTATTTTATTTTACCTATCACTTTATTGAGCAGTATAACAAATCCTTGAAGTATGAGGCTTCTATGGTGGAGATTGAGTTAAATAATTTAAAATCTCAACTGAACCCCCATTTTATCTTTAATGCACTTAATAGTATTCGCGCCCTGGTAGATGAGAATCCCCAGAAATCGAAACAAGCCATTAATCAACTCTCCAATATTTTACGCAACTCGCTGGCATATGAAAAAAAGGAGCTAACCAGGTTCGAGGATGAACTCAAGATTGTTAAAGATTACCTGAGTCTCGAAAGTGTTCGGTTTGAGGAGCGGCTAAAGACCGACTTTAGTATTCACCCCCATTCTGCCGACTTTCGGGTGCCTCCCTTAATGATACAAACGTTGGTCGAGAATGGCGTGAAGCATGGTATTTCAAAATTAACGGAGGGTGGAGTTGTCCAACTCCGAACGTTTGTGGAAGATAATCGGTTGAGGATTCAGATCCGAAATAGTGGGCAATTATTGAATGGGACACGCAAAGGCAAAACAGGCCTAGGCATACCGAATACTATACAGCGTTTAAAAATTTTATATGGAGATGATGCCTCATTTAGAATGGTTAATGAAAATGATAATTTTGTACTTACAGAAATAGTAATACCTAAAAATCAACCCACAGCATGAGAGCATTAATAATAGATGATGAGCGCCTGGCGCGCAAAGAGTTGATGAAGTTACTGGAAGAGCATCCTTCCATAGAAATTATAGGCGAAGCAACACATGCTGATGAAGCGTTGAACATGGTTAATGAGCTGAACCCCGATCTACTATTCCTGGATATCCAAATGCCGGGCAAAACAGGCTTTCAATTACTGGAAGATCTGGATGCCGTTCCGTTGGTAGTATTTACTACAGCTTACGATGAGTTTGCGCTGAAGGCTTTTCAGGTGAGTGCACTTGACTACCTGCTCAAACCCATTCAGCCCGAACGGCTGGCTGAGACGATTTCAAAAATTTCTGAGAAGGAAAGAACAAAAGCAGCCGCCACTCACCCTGAAGGCGAAAAGAAATTAGGGCTGAACGATCAAGTATTTGTAAAGGATGGGGAGCGATGCTGGTTTGTCAATCTTTCCAATATCAGACTGTTCGAATCGGATGGTAATTATATAAAAGTATACTTTGATTCAAATCGCCCCATGATTCATAAATCACTGAATGCACTGGATGAGAAGCTTGATGAGCGGGCTTTTTTTCGCGCCAGTCGTAAGCACATTGTTAACCTGAGCTGGGTTGAGGGCATTGAACCCTGGTTTAACGGAGGCCTTATGGTGAAACTAAAAGGTGGTGATAAAGTAGAGGTTAGTCGAAGGCAGGCCGCTAAATTTAAGGATATGATGAGCTTGTAGTTATTTAAGCACCAGTTCAATCAACTCTTTTTGCACGTTCCAGTCTTTGGCAAGTTTTAACATGGCCGTAGCCTCCATTTCTGTTACATAACCTTTCAGGTTATTAGCCTGCCACACCATATTTATCAGCTCTATTCGTTTATCCTTTGGATAGTCCGCAATAATGTCATTAAGAAAATCGCGTGCACGTTCAAATGAGGTAAGGTAATCTTTGGCAATAAATTCTTGCGCCCATGCATATTCTTCGTGCGCATCAAGCTCATTGGCTGTTTGGTCGAGGTCATTTTTCTCCTCTTCATCCAACCCATGATAATGAAAGATCACGGATTTAAGAAGCATATAAACACGCTTTTCTTCTATCGATTTCATGTGGGTCAGCTCACAAGCGGGAAATTACAAAACTTCTTTCAGCTTGTATAACACAGGTTTGCTCGGACTGGCATCCATTTCCAGGCTGGCAATTTGAAGGTTGAGTAAATAGACGCCATCGGCAACGCCATTGGGTATAAAGGTCAACTCAGTTATGGTGGCATGTTTACGGACCGCATCGGGGAACTTCCAAAAGGCTTTATGAGCAGCAAGTTTCCCATCATCATCTTCTTTGTCCAGGCTGGGAAGATCAATGATGATATGCTGGATGCCCAGTTCAACAAGATGTTCAATTGTCCCAGCTTCCACATAGGGTGGATTAGTACCAGAGTATTGCTTTGTTTTTTTTGATTCAAAATTGGGGAGAGTCCGTATGACCATTGCTTGTGCGCCTGGAGCTGAAATTTTTTTGGCGAGCATCTCCCGGGTTATAACCAAGTCACCTGAAACACTTTTTTCAGGCTCAACCGAAACCAATTCAGTTATAAAATGAAAGTGATTGAGATTTTGGTTAACCGTAGCACCATCTGTTGAAATATGCCCGTAGCATTCGGTATGGGTTCCATTTCCATGTGGAGTAATGGTTAGTTTCTGATGGTTGACTGATCCGCCATCTTTTACACTGCCAATAAAATTGCCCGATTTAATGGTTTCAAATTTCACGGGTTCGGCCCAATAACAATTGGGATTTTCATTATTGCCTTGATGAATGGGTAAAGAAATATCAATCGGCTCATGCAGATTAGCAGAATACATTTTACCGACAAATGAGATTGTGACAATCATTACTTTTCTACAAATAGATCGGAAGCAATTTTATCCGCAAGGAGTTTTCCTTTTCGGGTTAGGGTTAACACATTATTAGTTAGTGAGGCCAGGCCGCGCTCAACTAATTCTTGAATATACACACTATTTTTTTGAAGTAAGTTAACGCCATAGTCGTGAAGCAGCTTAGTCAGGTTGGTTCCCCATTGAGTCCTCAATGTGGTAAGAATGTATTCATTGATTTTATCTTCTGTGGCAAGTAATTCACGTTCAGCGGGTATTCTATTTTGTTGAATGGACTTCAGGTACAGATGATTGTTAGGAATGTTGAACTGCCTGACCATTCCATTATAGGAATGCGCACTGGGCCCTATGCCAAGGTATTTTTCCTGTTTCCAATAGCTGCTGTTGTGACGCGAGTGGAAACCGGGTTGGGCAAAATTTGAAATCTCATAATGTTCATAGCCGGAAACTTGCAAACGATCCATAAGCATCTCCAACTGATGTGCAGCCGCATCATCTTCCACTGTTTTTAATTTTCCTGCGGCCGACCATTTACCGAATACCGTTTTCTCTTCTATAGTTAATGAGTAGCATGAAAGGTGCTCTGGCTTTAACAACAGAGCCCGCTCAATATCCTCCGTCCAACGACTATTATCCTGACCCGGGATAGCATAAATCAGGTCGATGCTGATGTTCTCAAATCCTGCTTTCCGCGCAAGGTGAACAGCATTAACTGCCGTAACCGAATCATGCGCCCGGTTCATAAACTTTAGTAGATCGTCATGAAAGGTTTGGATTCCAATACTTAACCGATTAATGCCAGCAAGACTGAATGCCCTAAGCGCTTCAGCAGTAAGATCATCCGGGTTAGCTTCAAGGGTTACTTCGGCCTGTGAGGTAACGGTGTAAAACTCTTGAACCGTGCGAAGAACAGATTGAAGCTGACTACCCTGCAAGAGGGAAGGTGTACCGCCACCAAAGTAAATGGTGTTAATGGGCTCGTTTTGCAAAAAATCTTTTTGAAGATGGAGCTCCCTCACCATGGCTTGCACGAGTTCAGCTTTTATTTCCTGATTGGTAGAAAAATGGAAGTCGCAGTAATAGCAGGCTTGTTTACAGAAGGGTATATGAAAGTAAAGACCGGCCATAACGCTACAAAACTAATGCAATTATAGAGTCAGTACTGTGAATCAGTTTTAGAATGCTCCGGTATTCTGATAATTTTGAGCACACATGAAGCAAATCTGGTTTTTTATAATAGGTCTAATTCTGGCACAGCATGCGATGGCACAGGGCTATTTTGTTAAAAAGCATTTGCAATCTGATTGGCAGGTGTTTGAAGCGGGTAAATACCGTGGTTTTTTAGAAACCGATAAGGTTAAGAGCATTTATATTCCTTTAGAAGCCTTACGTTATAAAGGTGACAAACTGATGGTGGAAAGTGACGGTGAATTTAGCTTGTTTGTGAATGATCAGTTGTTTATCGATCAGACAAAAAGCCTAATGATGTCAATGGATAGTTTTCCTGCTAAAGCGATTATGCTAAGCATATATAGGAATGATGGGATATCGCCTCAAAGTTTTAAAACAGTAATAGCTACTCAAATTTCCGTACCGGCATTGAATGAACCTATTTTACGAAAAGGAAATGATGCGCGGAACTTTGTGATTGCTGCAGGCCTGCTGTTAATAGTATTTTTTGTTTTCATCTTAAGGCTTAACCCAAAGTTAACATTTCATTATTTCTCGCTATCTAAATTGTTCTCTTTGCGGGAGAGTGATGAGAATCAAATGTTTGCACGAATTGCCAGCAGTGCAAATGTTTTGTTTTATTTATTTGCTTCGTTATTGGTTGGTCTTGCAATAATGGGGATGGTAATCGGTTTAACGCCTGAATATAAATTTCAGCATTTCCTCAGCGCGCAGTCATTTATCGAAATAAGTGTTCGATGGCTCCTGGTTAGTGGTATAGTCTTACTTACCTTTTTGTGCAAGGCAGTGGTGATTTATTTTTTTTCTATACTGTATAATATGGGCGACCAATCGGGCTTCCAGTTTTTGGGTTTTATAAGATCGGCACTCCTGATTGCCGTTTTGTTAACAGCATTTACCACCACATTCTTTATCATGAATGGAACTCATGAGGGTTGGTATTCATTTTTATATGAATCGTTACGATGGATAATGGTGGGCTGGATTGTACTTATTTTTTTAAAGTTGATTAGACGGGTGCCCTTCTCAGCGTTTCATTTATTTTCGTACATTTGTGCCACCGAATTAATACCCTTTCTAGTAGCTGTTAAAGTACTTTACGAGTAAAGGTGAATCCAGTACAAGTTGATATGAGCGAAAAAGTGAACGACCGGATGCGTAAAGTAAAGAGCATCTTGGTAACGCAAGAAGCACCCACTGATCCCAACTCCCCGTATTTCAAATTGGTTGAGAAATTTAATCTGAAGATAGATTTTCGTCCGTTTATACAGGTTGATCCGGTTCCTGCCAAGGAATTCCGAAAACAAAAGATTGATATTCTTGACCACACGGCCATTATTTTTACCAGCCGTAACGCTGTCGATCATT
>CAZQXC010000003.1:62031-66896 GCA_964597075.1 uncultured Roseivirgaceae bacterium
TCATTTTTTTCAGATTTGCCAGGAATTGAAAGTGGAAATGCCTGCCGATATGAAGTACTTCTGTATTTCGGAGCAGACCTCAAACTACCTTCAGAAATACATAATCATCCGAAAACGAAAAATTTTTACAGGTCTTAAAACCACACAGGATCTTCTGGAAATCTTAAAAAAGCACAAAAACGAGAAGTACCTTTTTCCCTGTTCAGATATTCGTAAAAATGACATACCTGACTTTTTAAAAGAGAATGGTTTCACCTTCGCAGAAGCCATCATTTACAACACTGTCGCTAGTGACCTGTCAGACCTTAAAGAAGTTTTCTACGATGTGCTTGCCTTCTTCAGTCCTTCAGGCATCAATTCCTTGTTGGTTAACTTCCCCGACTTCAAGCAAAATAATACCCGTATTGCCGCGTTTGGTCCTACTACGGCTAAGGCTGTAAAGGATGCCGGTTTACTTCTGGATATTGAGGCCCCGCTTCCCAATGCTCCGTCAATGACCGGGGCTATTGAACTTTACATTAAGAAGGCAAACGGTGTCAAATAACTAATTCATTCATTGGAATTTACAAATAGGTGTTTTTTATTACACTTTAATTACATGCGCTTTGAAAGTGTCGTAAAAAAGCATTTACTTTAACCTTGCATGTTATCACGTTAATGCTCAGGAAAGGTTTATATATAATTTTTTGCCTTCTGCTTGCCGGTAGTATAAGGCTTAGTGCCCAGCAAGATGCACAGTTTACACAGTACATGTTTAACCATGTGTATTTGACACCTGCAGCAGCAGGAGCCGATGGTGTTACGCGAGCAACCGCACTGCACCGTAGCCAGTGGTTGGGATACCAATCTACTTTTGGAGATGGCGGAGCACCCACCTCACAATTGATTACTTTCTCAACGCCAATTCACAAGTTAAAAAGTGGTTTTGGTGTGTATGTATTAAATGACAGATTGGGGCCACAAAATAACCTGGAGGCTCAGGCGATGTATGCTTATCACCTGGGTATTAAGGAAAGTAGCAAGTTAAGTTTTGGAATAAAATTAGGGATGTATTCTCAATCGTTGGATTATGATATGTATCGTGCGATCGATCCGACCGATCCATTTTTGTTGGATAAAACTGGAAAAGAATCTCAGATCAGACCCGACTTGGGATTTGGGTTAATGTTCAGAAACGAAAAATTTTACGGAGGCGTAGGATTTAACCACCTATTAAAATCTGAGTTTGATTTTGGGGTAAGCCAGCGTAACGCTCTTGAAAATCATATGAACTTCACTGCGGGATATTTTTACGAAGTTAATTTCGACCTCCAAATCAACCCAACCGCCCTTGTAAAAACCGATTTCAACGAAACTTCCGTTGATCTTGCTGTTATTGCCACCCTACGAAATACGATGTGGGGAGGATTGGCGTTCAGATCATCGGAGGCTGTCAATTTGATATTAGGCTATGCATTTCTTAAAGATAAGTCCTTGCGTTTGGGATATTCTGTAGACTTTATTGTAAAGGATGTGAATGCAAAGGAAAACTTCTCACACGAATTGATGCTTTCTTACGAATTGCCGGTAATTGCGGGTGGCGTTAAAAAGATCGTCCGAACCCCCCGTTACAGGCATTAGGCGGTAAATTATTTTGGTTTTATGCGAATTTTGTAGAATTTGGTAAGCAATTTTTAATAAATAGAGCATTAAACGCTATTTTCGGGTCTTTAATAAATTTGGCAAAACTGTAATTGATATATGAGCAAGTCGGTTTCTTCTAAACTTTTGTTATTCGTTGCAGGAATTGCTGCCAGCGCCTGTGGATTGTTAGGCATTGGCGGTGGTGGACGTGGCGGTGACAATGGTGAATTGGTTGGTGTTCCCGGCAGACAAGGTTGGGTGATGACCATCCCCTACGGTATGGTGCCCATTCCGGCAGGAACCTTTCACATGGGTCAGGCTGATGAAGATCCGGCCTCCACACAAATCAACTTTAACAAGCAGGTTACTATTGGTTCATTCTTCATGGATGACACTGAGGTTACCAATAACGAATACCGTCAATTCACTAATTTCTACCTTGTTGATAATGGAAGCATAGAAGGCTTCGAAACCATTGATCCGCAAACATTCCGTGATAAGTATTACCCGGACACCACTTCATGGGTAAGGGATTTTGCACACCACATGGGCGATCCCATTCAGGACTATTACTACTGGCACCCGGCTTATGACGAATATCCGGTTGTTGGCGTAAACTGGGATGCAGCAGTCTTTTTCTCAGATTGGAGAACAGCTTACCTAAACGATTTCAGAAAGAGCGTTGGAGATTTCCCTATGCCTAATTTCCGTCTGCCTTCTGAAGCAGAGTGGGAATATGCCGCTCGTGGTGGTCGCGACCTGGCAAAGTATCCATGGGGTAACCCGTACATCCGTAACTCAAAAGGGTGTATGCTGGCGAACTTCAAGCCCGGCCGTGGTAACTTTTATGATGATGGGTTTGCTTACAGTTCACCAGTGCAATCATACTTTCCAAACGATTATGGTTTATATGATATGGCCGGTAATGTTTCTGAGTGGTGTCTTGATGATTTTAACCCCGCTTCAGTGCCCACCGTTTGGGATTTAAACCCACAATACATTGATCCACGCACCAATCCGGAAGATTCTCGTTACAATGCCAGGATAGCGCCCAAAAAGGTGGTGCGTGGAGGATCATGGAAAGATGTAGCCTACTATCTCGAAACAGGAACACGTACTTATGAATTTAAAGATTCGACAAGAGCCTATATTGGATTTCGCTGTGCATTAACCCATTTAGGTCGCTCGTCAGGAAGTGAATTTTAAATTGTAAAATCTCTATTTAACTTTAGTAAACCAGACCCAAAAAACTTAAACCCATACTACAATGAGCAAGAAAAAAGGCGGATTTGCAGAACTACTCTTTAAGACCATTATGCCAAAAGTCTATGGTATTGGTGCAGCAGTGGTAATTGTTGGAGCATTATTTAAAATCCTTCACTTAACCGGTGCTGACCAAATGCTGATGGTTGGTCTGCTTACAGAAGCAGCAATTTTCTTTTTAAGTGCATTTGAGCCGCCTGCAAAAGAAACCGACTGGACAAAAGTTTACCCTGAATTATCAGAAGACTTTGAAGGTTCTATTGCTGCCCCCACCGTTCGCAAGGCCGGTGCAGGAGCCTCAGATTCTCCTATTTTGAAAATTGACGAAATGCTCAAAACCGCAAAGGTTGATCAAAACCTTCTTGACAATTTGGGTAAAGGGTTGACAAATCTGGCTGACTCTGCTAAGCAGATGAATAATCTTTCAAATGCTGCCGTGGCTACTAACGAATATGCAACAAACGTGAAGACGGCCTCTAAGGCTCTGTCTGACATGAATACTTCTTATAAGACAGCTATTGATGCTGTTGGCTCCATGGCCAATGCCTCTAAAGATGCCGGTGAGTACCACTCACAAGTACAAAAGGTCACTAAGAATCTGGCGGCTTTAAATTCCGTATATGAAATGGAATTGAAAGATGCAGACAGTCATGTGAAGAACATGAATAAGTTCTACGAAAGCTTAACGGGAGCAATGTCCGGACTTTCTAAAGTGGGTGAAAACACTACGAAGTTCACCAATGAACTCGGCAAACTTTCGGATAATCTTACCGCCCTTAACAAAGTTTATGGCAGCATGCTCACGGCTATGAAGGGCGGAGGAAACTAAAGGCTCGACAGTAGCTTGATGCTTAAAAGGAATAATAGGATACACGATAAAACCAGATAAAAATGGCAGGTCAAAAAGAAACCCCCAGGCAAAAGATGATTGGTATGATGTACCTCGTACTAACGGCACTTCTGGCGCTTCAGGTGAGTAGTGCCGTACTTGAAAAGTTTGCCATTATCAATGAAACACTTGGTCAGTTGGTAATTGAAACTGACAAAGCTAATCAGGATCAACTCGCAACTATTCTTAAAGAAGGTGGTAAAAGTGAAAAGCCAGAGATAAAAGATGCCGTAGAAAAGGCACAGAAGGTTCGGGATCTTACCACCACCACGAATAAGTGGATGGAGGAGTTGAAGAAGGAGATGATGAAAGTTTCCGGAAGTGAAAAAGTTGATGGAACCTTGATCAATAATCATAGTTCTGGGGTTGCCACGATGATGATCGATAAAAAAAATAAGTTTGGAAAGGAATTTGAAGCACTCTTGAATAACCACGTGAAAGAACTTAATGCGTTAACTGGAGAAGATTTCAAAACCCTTGCCAAGGCTCCGAAAGATATTCCTGTTTTTGCTTCTGATCCTGACCATGTTCGTAAAGATTTCTTAACATTTACCTTTGAAAATACACCGGTAATTGCAGCCTTGGCTTCGGTTTCTCAGATACAAACAGAGGTTCTCGAGTATGAATCAGTAGCGTTACGTAAGCTGGCCGAGAAGGCTGGTGCTGCTCGTGTGGCATTTGAAAGCATCATTCCTATGGTTCGGCCAAAATCCTCTATAGTAGCTGCAGGAGCGCCCTACGAAGCGGATATGTTTATTTCAGCATCATCATCTTCTTTAAGCCCTGAAATGTCATTCAATGGCAATGCTATTCCTGTAGAGGTTGATGCCCCAACCGGCATTAAAATGGGCAGGTTGAAATTTACTGCGAAAGGCGGTACTTATGACGCGCAAGGTCTGTCTAAGCAAACCTACAAGGCCGAGATTAAATTGAATGATGAGGTTTTTGAGCAGACCATAGAATACTTTGTTGCCAAACCGGTAATACGAGTAACTACAGGAACGGCACCTACCCTTTATATGGGCTGTGGAAATAACGTGAATATTGAAGTTCCGGCATTGGGAACAAACTATAATCCTTCGTTCTCTGC
>CAZQXC010000004.1:0-58059 GCA_964597075.1 uncultured Roseivirgaceae bacterium
TTTAATTCCTGAATCAAAACATAACAGAAACCCTGTCAGAAATGTCAGGGTTTTTTGTTGGCCAATAGCTTTGCGGTTTTTGCTTTTCCAATCACCCCCTCCAATTCTTCTGAAGAGGCTTCTTTGATTTTTTTAATGGATTTGAAATGCTGAAGAAGTTTGGTCACTGTTTTTTCCCCTATCCCCTCAAATCCATCCAATTCTGTGGTAAGCTGAATCTTACTTCTTCTTTGACGGTGAAATGTAATCGCAAAACGATGGGCTTCATCGCGTATTTGCTGCAACAGCAACAGGCCTGGTGATTTCTTATTGATATGAAGCGGAATGGGATCTTCCGGGAAATATATTTCTTCAAGTCTTTTAGCGATACCGGCAATGGGTATTTTACCATATAGGTTAAGCTCTTTTAATGCTTCGCAGGCACTGCTCAGCTGTCCTTTTCCGCCATCGACCAATATCAAATCCGGAAAATTTAGTCCTTCTTCCGAAAGACGTTTGTATCGTCTCCCCACAATTTCTTTCATTGATTCGAAGTCATTGGGACCAGTTACTGTTTTGATATTGTAGTGACGATAGTTCTTCTTGTCGGCTTTGCCGTTTATAAAGCGAACCATAGAAGCCACGGGTTGGTCACCCTGAAAGTTTGAGTTATCAAAACATTCAATAATATTCGGCACGTGTGACAGATGAAGATCTTTTTGCAGAATCTGAACAACTTCATTGTTGCGCGAGCGTTTTTCAGCCCGAGCCAACTCGCGCTCCTTTTGCATTTCGAACGCATTTTTTAGCGATAGCGAAACAAGCTTCTTCTTGTCCCCAATTTTTGGAATGATGTTTTCAATTCCTTCCGGGAGGAGTTTAATGGCCATATTACTGAATACTATTGTATGGCTGGAGTTGGTTTGTCCGCGAAGATCATGTAAAGCAAAAGCCAATAGCTCATCGTCTGGTTCATCCAACTTCTTTTTTATCTCAATTGTTTTGGAGTAGATGATTGCCCCTTCTTTTATAAGCATATAGTTAACATACGCGTATTCGTCCTTACTTGTGATGGAGATAACATCAATATCAGTTAAGGTTCGATTAACCACCAGTGACTTACTTTGGAAACGTTCGAGCGCCTGAATTTTTTCTTTGAAGATATGAGCTCGCTCAAAGGATAACTCATCGGCAGCGATTTTCATTTGACTGTGAAAGTACTGCTCAACAACACACAGATTTCCCTTTAAAATGTTTCGGGCCTGGTCAATATCGTGTAAGTACTCTTCTTCAGGCTGTAGTCCTTCGCAAGGGCCTTTGCAATTACCTATGTGAAACTCCAGACAGACTTTAAATTTCCGTTGGTTAATGTTTGACTCATTGAGTAACAGCGCGCAGGTGCGAATGGTGTAGAGTTTTCGTACGAGTTCCAATACACTCTTCATAGCCACCACACTCGCATAGGGACCAAAGTATTCGCCCTGACCTGAAATATATTTACGTGTAGCGATTATGCGCGGGAACCTTTCTTTTAGTATGCACAGGTACGGAAATGTTTTATCATCTTTTAGCAGGATGTTATACTTCGGCTGATTTTGCTTAATCAGGTTATTCTCCAGCAGCAACGCGTCAAATTCTGTATTGGCTACGGTATATTCAATTTTTGTAGTTTCTGAAACGAGCTTTAAGGTTTTACGGCTTATACCGCTACTTTTGGTGAAGTAGCTGGTTACCCTTTTTTTTATGCTCTTTGCTTTCCCAACATAAATGAGTTGGTTGTCAGTACTGTAAAATCGATAAACACCGGGTTTGTCGGGCAGACGAAGGGTGTATTGTTTAAGCTCATCGTGCACCATACGATGAAGCGCTAGTTAAAATCATCCCAAGGTTTATGATCAATAACCTGCGTAGAGTCTGCCCCAGGGTAGCGGGCGCAGTCAAGCGTTATGTCAAGGCCGGTTTTTGGTCTTCTGAATTGGCCTTTTTTATACTCCATAACTTCATCGTTGTAGATCTTAGTCATAAACTTATCCCAGATAGGACGTGCCGTTCGGGTTCCTTGCCCCATGCTCCACGTACGGTAATGAATGCTGCGTTCGTCACCACCTACCCACACACCGGAGACAAGATTATGGGTAACACCCATGTACCATCCATCGGACGCGTTGTTGGTGGTTCCGGTTTTCCCTCCGATTTCATTGTCAATTTTTAAGTCGCGACTAAGGCCGCGTGATGTACCGCCCTCTTCCTCCACACCACCCTGCAACATGTAAATCATTTTATAGGCGGTTTGCTCACTTACCGCTTCACGGGTTTTAGGCACAGTACTTTCGATAACGTTACCGTTTTTATCCTCAATGCGGGTGATGTAATAGGGCTCCGTATAAATACCGCTATTTACAAAAGTAGAATAGGCGCCCGCCATTTCGAAAAGTGAAACATCACTTACACCAAGGCACAGGGAGGGTACAGCATCCAACGGACTGGAAATGCCTACGCGGTGTGCAAAATCAACAACTGTTTTTTCCTTTATTTCTTTCATTACCTGTGCAGTAATGGAGTTTACCGAGCGTGCCATGGCTTGGCGCAAAGTCATTTTTTCGCCAGTTCCTCGTGTGCCATCCGAATTGGGGGGATACCACGTACCACCAGGCACATTAAAGACTGGCGATATATCCGTTAACTCCAGGCAGGGGTTGTAGCCGAGTTCAAGCGCAGCGCCATAAACAAACGGTTTGAAGGTAGATCCCGGCTGACGTTTTCCCTGACGGACGTGATCAAACTTAAAGTACTTGTGGTTGATACCGCCAACCCATGCCTTAATAGCACCTGTGTTGGCATCAACGGCAATCAATCCTGTGTGTAAAAACCGTTTATAATAACTAAGTGAATCCATCGAACTGAAAAGCGTGTCGCGTTCTCCGTTCCATGTGAAAATGCGCATGGGTTTTTTCAGGTTCAGCATGATTTTTACTGAATCGTTATCTGCTCCATAGCGGGCAACTAAATTTCTGTAGGCATCGGTTTGCTTGATGCGCGATTGTAAATAGCCTTTTATCTCATTTCCATTTTCATCGATCCATGGATTTTTGCCTTTCCAGTGAACATCAAAGTCACTTTGTAAAAATCTCATATGCTCTGCAACAGCCTCTTCCGCATACTTCTGTAGACGACTGTCGATGGTGGTGTAGATCTTTAGCCCAGATTCTTCCAAATCAATTCCACGTTCCCTACACCATCGCAATATGTCCCACTTGATAACACTTCGAAAGTAGGTTGCCAATCCTTGGTTTTGATTCTCTACCTTGTATTGCAGTTCAATCGGTAAGGACTTAATTGAGTCGTACTCCTCCTGGGTTTTTATGTATTTGTGTTGATAGAGTTTTGCCAGCACCTCATTTCTTTTCCGTAGTGAGTTTTCAGGATTAGTTACCGGATTAAACCGGGTTATGGCTTGCAACATACCAACCAATACGGCCGACTCCTGAATGTTTAAACTGTCGGTAGTTTTGCTGAAGTACGTTTCAGCGGCAACCTGTATACCGTACGCATTACTACCAAATTCGGCCGTGTTCAGGTACATGGCGAGGATTTCTTCCTTGGTGAAATTTTTTTCAAGGTGAAATGAGATTATCCATTCTTTGGTTTTTTGTATAACCCTTCGTGTCGTTCGGCCTAAACCACCGAGTTTGCCATCGAGCCCCATGTTGGGATTTTGGGTGTATAGATTTTTGGCAAGCTGTTGGGTAATGGTACTTCCTCCGCCTGCAGGCCGAAAGGTAATCAGTCCTTTAAATACCCGCATATAGGCAATAAAGTCCATACCGGAATGATTGTAGTATCGATGATCTTCCGAAAGAATAAGGGTGTTAATTAGGTCTTTGGAAAGATGTTGATAGGTGATCTGGCTTCGGTTATACCTGAAGTAACGACCAAGGGAAACTCCATCCGCGGAGATCAGTTCGGAGGATAAATCGTTCTCTGGATTTTCAATAGATTTCAGACTGGGCATACCCCCAAACAGGCCGAACAAATCAATGCTTACGGAATATATGTAGAGCGGAAATCCGAGGATAAAGCAAAAGAAAAGTATCCAAATGATTTTAACGGCTCGTTTAAACCAGGGGTGCTTTAATCCAAGCGTATTACGGATTTTTCGTGATGTAGTTTTTTTCAAAGAATTGGAGGTACTCATCTAGGCCTTTCGTACGGTAAAAGATATCGAAATTGTTTTTCGTAATTACAAAAGTATTGAATTTATGGTTCTTTAAGGCGTTGAATGTGGGCTGCTTTTCGGTAAATGTGCGCAAGTATTCCTGAGCTGCATCCATGCGCGGCAAGTCGGAAACAAAGGTGATGGAGAGACTTTCGTTAAGAATGAGGTTGCTGACCTTTAAACCAAGGTCATTATAATTCGCCTGATTGAAGGCATCCAATGTTTTAGAAGCATTGTCTTCCAGTTTTGCTTCCGTTTTGTACACCAGTACAAAGTAGTGGGGCTCATCAAACGACCGTATGTATTGAATACCCTTTTCTTTTTCTCGCTTAAGTTCAAAATCGCGTGAAGCCGCCAATAGCTTTTTGGCATAATCGGTTACTTCGGTTTCGGGATTGTTTTTTATAAACTCATCCAAATTCAATTGATACTGGGCAATGCTTTCCGTTTTACCGATAACCAGAATTTTTAGAAGTTCAAGATTGGGAGTAAAGGAAGTTTTTTCTTCGGCCAATGCTTTATTCAATAATGTAAGTGATTCAGCGAGTTGCTGCGCTTCAAACTTTTGATATGCTTCTCTATAAAGAACCTTTTGTTTTTCTACCACCTGACTTGACTCCAACAGGTAGTCGGGATTGATTAGAATTCTTGCAAAGGTGCTTTCCGGAAAATTCTCTTTTAATTCCTGTGCATAGCGCTCAGCCTTGTCAGGTTGAGTTTCTTTGTGCATCAGGTATAGCTTATACAAAACTTCCGGGCGATAATGGGTTTCAGGAAAACGCGATAAAAGTTTTTCATAGGTGGTAACAGCGTTGTGCTTTTCTAAAAGTTTGAAGTAATAAATATCTCCCAACAGAAAATACGCTTCTTCAATTTTACCTAATGCTTCGGCAACTTCTTCCTCTGTCTTAGGAATTTCCTTACTTATCCTATTGTACTCGCTTACCACCGGATCAACACTTGCTGTTTCCGCGGGCTGTTCAGTTGTTGGCTGAGCAATATCTTCAGTTTGTACAATTGTGGCGGGTCGTTGTGATGCTGGAGTTGCCCTTGAAGATCTTCGCCAATTGTCTTCTAAGGGGACACGTCCCCAAATACGCATGAATTCTTGTTGACCAAGTGCTTGTGCTGACGGATTTCCAAAATACCAGTCTGTACCTTCAAGCGATGTTGTTGTTGCAAAAGAGGAATTTACCTGCCCAATATCAATGCGGTCGCGTTTTTTCTTTTTACCAGGTTTTACTTCCGGGGGTTTCTTACTGTCTAGTGCTGTTTGTATGTGTGCCATAAGTGCAGCAGAATCTAATGTGGCCAACACCATCAGGCTGTCCTGCCACGCAATCGTTTTCAGATGCATGACAAACTCAGCTAAAGTTTCCTGCCTGGTTTTGACAGCAGGATAATCTTCATAATTTTTATCCAATGTTGCTACGGTGCTGTCATAATAAAGCTTTGCCGTTTCGTAGTTTTTCAATGTGTCGTAATAGATTTCACCCAGCCTCAGGTAGGCCTCGCCATCAATCTGTTTATTATTTCCTTCACGTAGCGCAAGTTTATAATTATCGATGGCCTCATTGATGTTGCCCTGCTTGCGTTCAAACAGTCCCATTTCATAATAAATTTTATCTTTAAATTCCCTGTTCTTACTATCCTTCAGCAGTTTTTTAAATGACTTTCGTGCATTGGCGATGTTTCTGCTTTTTGAAATTTCCGCTACCTGTGCCATATAAAGGCGAGCATAAAAATCAACTTCATATTCCGGCTGTGTATCAATGCACTTTCTGAAATAATTATAGGCCTCCGCTTCAAAACCAAGCTTCTGATACACCTGACCTAGGATGAAATAAATTCTTCCGGGTCGATCTTTCTTCTTTAGAAGAGGAACTACCTCGGTTAAATTTTTAACAAACTTGTCGTCATCTTGACGGATCTGATAATGATGTGCTTTCTCGAGGTATAGATTTTTAAGATTGGTTTTGCTGAGTTTTTCTTTCTGAAGAAAATCAAACGTGGCTTCGGCATTCCCATATTCGCCATGCTCGGTAAAGGTTCGGGCTAACCAGAGCAGCGCTACGTGACGCGCGTTAATATCTTCCCCTTTTGTATTTACATACTTAAAGGTTTGAATAGCGTTGCCCCAGTCAAAACTATATAATCGCCCTTTTCCCACCAGTATATAACTATCATCAACCCATTTGCTTTTGGGATGTCGTTGAATGGCAATGGAGGCCATCTTTATTGCCTCCTGAATTTCTTTATCGTAACTCTTGGCGAGTACAGAATCCAATGGTGGATATAACCGCAGCACCCTGTTGTAATCATCTTTATGGTTTTTTCGGATGGTGCCTTCAATTTTGGTAATCTCCTCAAGAGCATAATAGTAGCCATTGAAGTGGGCGGTTGTATTATGAAAGGTCTTGCTGGTAAAGGAGTTTGATTCCGATGAGCACCCCACCATGAACAGGCTGGCTGAGAGGGCCAGGAGGATATAAAGGGGGATGAATTTCAAGGGCTTACAGCTCAACGCATTAGAAACGCAAAAAACGAATAATCCATATTAAATCCCGCTAGAATATCTACTTTTGTGGGCTAAAATCGCGATTTGAAGCCAAAAAAGACATTATCTAACTGGTTAACCAACCGGTATCAGCTGGTGATCCGCAACGAGGAGAACTTTGCTGAAAAAACAAGTATGGGGTTTACCTATTCGAAGGTAATCCTTTTTTCGGTTATCATATTCGCCATCATATTCGCCATCAGCCTTTTTCTGGCCCAAACCATATTAGCTAAATGGTTTGATCCACGCTTTGCACAGATGCAGATGAATAAGCAATTAGTTGAACTTGATCAGAAAGTTGATTCACTCTATTTAGAAGTTGATCGTAAAGATCAGTTCATTTTGGGTGTACAACGTGTGCTTAGTGGCGATACAGTAAACTTTAATGATCCAACAAATTTTTTGCGGGGAGATGGGCAACCTTTGACGAAGCCGTCAGAAATTAAGCTTGCTCCGGCCGACTCTGCTTTTCGGAAAGAATTTGAAAAATCAGACCTCGCGTTGATTACACTGGCCAGTGTAAAGTATCGCGAGTTGCAGGAAACCTTTTTCTTCTCTCCACTTACCGGGTTTATGTCAGATCAGTATGATGCTAAGCGTGGACACTACGGGGTTGACATCGTAGCCAAGACCAACGAGCCCGTAAAGAGCATTGCTGACGGCACAGTCATTTTCGCCTCCTGGACACAGGATTCCGGGTATGTGGTAATGATTCAACACAAAGGGAACCTGATTTCGGTTTATAAGCACAATTCTCAACTCTATAAAAAAGTTGGTACTTTTGTGAACGGAGGAGAAATCATTTCTATAGTTGGCAATAGTGGAGAGATGACCGATGGCCCACACCTGCACTTTGAGTTGTGGTATAACGGTAACCCGCTTAATCCGGAAGAGTTTGTAACATTTTAACTTTTAAAAATCATGTTTACTTCAAAAGAGGAAAAACGCGTAGCCGAAGAAATCAGCAACTCCACCAACACCATTGGAAAGGGAACTTTTCTGGAAGGTAACGTAGAGACGTACGGTAACATCCGCATTGAGGGGAAAGTTACTGGCCATGTAAAGTCTAAATCGAAAATAGCATTAGGCACCTCATCGCAGGTACAAGGAAACATTACGGCTCAGAATGCCGACATTGAAGGAGAAGTAAAGGGAAGAATTGAAATTGCTGAACTGTTGGTTTTGAAAGCCACTGCGGTTATACAGGGTGATATTATTACGGGTAAGTTGGTTGTTGAACCCGGAGCGGTATTCAATGGCAGTTGTAAAATGGGGGCAACGATTAAAGAAATCAAGATAGGCGAAAGCAATGGCTTCGGAGCATCAAGAACCCTCACAGGATCAGAAGCCAAAACCGTATAACAGCTACCTGAAGTACAGTAGTCTGGCTGTACAGCTGGCGGTAACCATCGGCTTGTTCGCCTGGCTGGGCTACAAGATTGATGAATGGTTGAATTTAAAGTATCCTATATTTCTGATTGTGTTTGTATTTGTGGCCTTCGCGGGAATGATGTACCAGTTGTACAAGTCTATTGATAAATCGTGAGCAACCTTACAGGCTTTTTGGTTGCCATGGGGTTGGTGATTGTGGTCATTCTGGGCGTGAGTCAATCCTTTTCAGCGCTTCCTTCATTCTTTTATCAGAGCCTGGTACTGCTTTCGGCCAGTACCATCGGACTTTATTTTTACCTGCTGCGCATTCGCAAAAGCAGACCTGATTTTTTCGTTCATTTTTACCTGGCCAGCATCGCCATAAAACTTTTGGCATATGGTACTTACCTGGCCTTAGTCATTTGGGAAGACCGCCCCGGGGCCTTAGAAAATGTGGTGTTTTTTATCGCGGTTTATGCCGTGTTTACCGCCCTTGAAGTGGGCTTTTTGTGGCGGCAGATCAGCCGATGAAAAGAGCCAAAAAAAAATTAAAACATTTCTTTCTCATGGTTTAATTAATACCTTTGCGGTCGGATTTTAAACCCCCTAATCTGGCCAAAATGAGCGTTTTAACCCGTAAATTCAGTCTTTTCTTATTAGTCGTAGCGCTCGTAGTTTCTGTAGTCTTTTCGTCTTTTGGTACGGCTTCTGGTTCGGCTGAAGAGGGTGGTGCATTCAATGCCAGCGAGGTGATAATCCACCACGTACTGGACGACCACACGTGGCATTTTTGGGATGGGCATTACGGTACACTTTATCTCCCTGTAATTGTCTATTCATCCGAACGAGGGCTTGATATTTTCTCATCAAAGAATTTCTACGATGAGCATCATAATGTTGTGGAGTACATCGGTTATAAACTGGACCACAGTCACATTTACCTGGCTGATTCAGGGAAAGCAGTTTTGGATATTTCCATTACAAAGAATGTGGCCATGTTATTAATCAATGCCACTTTATTAATGGTGGTGTTTCTTTCAGCCGCTAAATCAGCAAAGAAAAATTCGGGCAAGGCACCCAGTGGGGTTCAGTCATTCCTTGAACCCATTATTGTTTTCGTTCGCGATGAAGTAGTGAAGCCAAACATTGGTCACCAGTATGAGAAGTATCTGCCTTACTTGCTCACACTTTTCTTTTTTATTCTTTTTGGAAACCTGTTGGGACTTTTACCGGGCGCAGGTAACCTTACCGGTAATATAGCCGTAACGATGACCCTTGCTGTTTTCACATTTATCTTAACCAATGTAAATGGCAACAAGGCATATTGGTCTCACATCTTCTGGACACCGGGTGTTCCGCTGCCGTTGCGCCTTGTAATTCTCCCCGTTGAACTCGTTGGCATAATCACCAAGCCTGTCTCTTTAACGATACGTCTTTTTGTGGCCATTACTGCCGGGCACATAGTTTTGTTAAGCTTGATTAGTCTGGCATTTATTTTTCAAAGTATTGCAGTAGGTTTGGTATCAAGCCTTATTGTATTATTTATAAATCTTATTGAATTGTTGGTGGCCGGCATACAGGCGTATGTGTTCACGTTGTTCACATCGCTTTACATCGGTATGGCTACGGCCGACCACGAACATCATTAAGATTAATTAAAGATATCCCTGGCGGAAGCGTCAGGGTTTGTTTCACTTAAACACATAACACAATGTTAACTGCACTTTTATTGGACATCAGCTATGCAATCATGGGCGCTGGTATCGGTGCTGGTCTGGCTGCAATTGGCGCTGGTATCGGTATCGGTAAAATCGGTGGTTCCGCTATGGAAGGTATGGCACGTCAGCCTGAAGCTTCTGGTAAAATCCAGGGCGCCATGCTGATTATCGCTGCACTTATCGAGGTGGCTGCTCTTTTTGCACTCGTTATTTGCTTGCTGATTTCGTTCAAAGGCTAATGGCTTGAGAAGAACTTGCTAATGGCAATGGGCCAGGCAAGTTCTTCATTTTACTGAAACACTTAAGAATTTAAGATATATGGAACTTCTTACCCCCGGCACTGGCCTTATCATTTGGCAAACATTTGTTTTCCTTTTGTTGGTGCTTTTATTAGCACGTTTTGCATGGAAGCCAATACTCGGATCCTTAAAAGAGCGCGAAGAGTCGATAAAAAAAGCACTTGAAACCGCAGAGCAGGCGCGTGCTGAAATGGCACGCATTCAAGCTGACAATGAAAAGATTTTCAAAGAAGCACGAGAAGAGCGAGACAGACTTTTAAAAGAAGCCCGTGAGGCTTCTAGCCGTTTGAAGGACGATGCGCAGGCCGATGCCAAGAAGGCCGCTGATAAAATTATTGATGATGCGCGTGCGGCTATTCAAGTTGAAAAGCAAGCTGCATTAAAAGATGTACGCATACAGGTAGCGATGTTCTCCCTTCAAATTGCTGAGCAGCTGATGAAGAAAAATCTTTCGTCTGACAAAGCACAGAAGGAATTAGTTGACGGGTTTATTAAAGAATTGAAACTTAACTAACCTATGGCCGAAGGACGGGTAGCATCGCGGTACGTAAAATCATTGCTCGGATTAGCCGAGGAGCAAAAGTCGTTGGATAAAGTTTATCAGGACATGCGACTGTTTACGAAGGTGTGTGATGAAAATCCAGCCTTTGGTATTATGCTCCGCAGCCCGGTTATTCGTCATGATAAGAAAAGGCAAATCATGACCAAACTTTTTACGGGTAAAGTTGAACCCTTGACACTCGCCTTCTTCGATATCATCACAAGAAAAAACAGGGAACCCTTATTGCCCGCAATAGCGCGCGAATTTCACAGTGCCTATAATCTCAATAAAGGAATCAGCAAGGCTACCATCACTACGGTATTTCCAATTGATGCACAAATTCGGAGTGAGATTGAAAGCATGGTGATGAAAATAAGTGATAAGAAACAAATTGAGCTTGAAGAGAAAATAGATGCTGAAATGATTGGAGGTTTTGTATTAACGGTTGGTGATCGCCAGGTAGATGCATCGATAAAAAATAAACTTAAAGCATTAAAATTGAAATTTAGTCAGAACCCGTATGTAAAGGGTTTTTGATTAAAAATTTATAACGAACAAATGAAATAAGAAGATATTATGGCAGAAATCAGACCTGAAGAAGTGTCCGCAATTTTGCGTGAGCAACTATCGCAATCACGCACGGATGTTGAGTTAGAAGAAGTAGGCACCGTGTTATCTGTAGGTGACGGGGTGGCGCGCATATACGGACTTACCCAGGCACAGGCCGGAGAGTTGCTCGAATTTGAGAATGGTCTTCGTGCTATGGTTCTTAACCTGGAAGAAGACAACGTAGGAGCGGTTTTATTTGGTGATTCAAAAGGGGTTCGTGAAGGTGATACCGTAAAGCGTACCGGTAAAATTGCTGCTGTAATGGTGGGTGATGGTATGGTAGGCCGAGTGGTAAATACATTAGGTGAGCCTGTTGATGGAAAAGGACCATTAAGTGGTGAACTTTATGAAATGCCATTGGAACGGAAAGCCCCTGGTGTTATTTACCGTCAGCCGGTAAATGAACCACTACAAACCGGAATTAAAGCTATTGACTCCATGATCCCGATTGGCCGTGGTCAGCGCGAGTTAATTATCGGAGACCGTCAGACTGGTAAAACCGCTGTTGCTATTGATACCATAATCAATCAAAGAGAATTCTTCGAAAAAGGTCAGCCGGTATACTGTATTTATGTAGCCATTGGTCAGAAGGGCTCAACCGTGGCATCAGTAGCGGCTGAACTTGAAAAGGCTGGGGCAAACGCTTATACCGTTATTGTTTCTGCAACGGCATCGGATCCTGCACCTATGCAATTCTTTGCTCCGTTTACGGGTGCAGCGATTGGCGAGTTTTTCCGTGATACCGGACGGCCTGCCTTGGTGATTTATGATGACTTGTCTAAACAAGCTGTTTCTTATCGCGAAGTTTCATTGTTATTAAGACGACCTCCCGGACGTGAAGCTTATCCGGGTGATGTATTTTATCTTCACTCTCGTTTACTTGAGCGTGCGGCAAAGATTATAAACAACGATGCAATTGCCAGCCAGATGAATGATCTGCCTCCCTCGATCAAACATTTAGTAAAAGGCGGTGGATCGCTAACAGCGCTTCCGATTATTGAAACCCAGGCTGGTGACGTATCCGCTTACATTCCCACAAACGTGATCTCCATTACGGATGGACAGATCTTTTTGGAAACCAACTTATTTAACTCAGGTATTCGCCCCGCTATTAACGTTGGTATTTCTGTATCGCGTGTAGGTGGCTCTGCTCAGATCAAGTCGATGAAGAAAGTAGCGGGAACACTTAAACTTGATCAAGCCCAGTTCCGTGAATTGGAAGCCTTTGCAAAATTCGGTTCCGATCTTGATGCGGCTACTAAACTTACCATTGAACGCGGAAGAAGAAATACAGAGGTGTTGAAACAAGATCAGTACTCACCGGTATCCGTTGAGGAACAGGTGGCGATCATCACGGTATCCACACGTGGATACATGGACCGCGTACCGGTTAATAAAGTACGTGAGTTTGAGCGTGACTTTTTGGAATTGATGCGCACAACACACCGCGATGTATTGGATAATCTGCGCGCAGGAAAATTTGAAGATGCAGATATTGAAATAATTAAGAAAGTCGCTACCGATTTAGCTTCGAAATACTGATTGAACAATGGCTAGTTTAAAGGAAGTTAAGAACCGTATCAGTTCGGTGGTTTCTACCCAACAAATCACCAAAGCCATGAAAATGGTAGCGGCTGCCAAATTGCGTAGATCACAGGATAAGATTTTGCAAATGAGGCCATTTGCCAAAAAGATGGCCTATATTTTTCAGAATCTCTCGGCTGCCCAAACGGATAATATTTCTGAAAACTGGTTTAGCAGTGTGCGGGAAGAAAAGAAAATTCTTCTGGTAGCCATTAGCTCTGATCGTGGGTTATGTGGATCATTCAACACCAACGTATTTAAGGGTGTATTGAAATTAATTCACAACAAGTATGAAAGTCAATATCGCCAGGGAAACGTTACCGTACTTTCTATCGGAAAAAAAGCTGCTGATTATTTCGGAAAGCGAAAATTTCCCATGGTGACTGATCATACAGGTATTATCGCCAATATTTCGTACGATCGTGTTGCTGCAGCAGCTGAGTATATTATGGATTCTTTTCGTGCGGGGAAGTATGATAAGGTAGAAGTAGTATACAATGAGTTTAAAAACGTGGCAACACAAATTTTGCGCACCGAGCAATACTTACCTGTATTATTAGCTCAGGGCGAAACTAAATTAGCCGAAGTGGATTACATCTACCAACCCAATCATGCAGAAATTATTAGCGGACTTATTCCAAAATCGCTAAAAGTGCAGTTGTTTAAAGCCGTGTTGGACTCCAATGCAGCAGAAAACGGTGCCCGGATGACAGCGATGGATAAGGCTACAGAGAATGCTGGTGAACTTTTGAAGGAATTACGCTTAACCTATAACCGCACGCGCCAGGCCGCCATTACAAAGGAGATTCTTGAAATTGTAGGTGGAGCTGAAGCACTCAAGGCTTCCTGACGATAGCACCTTAAATCCATTATCAAATAACCCATTATTTATGATGGGTTGTTTTTGTTGGGATGTTATGTTGTTTGGACTACATGTTAAGTTTGCCCGACCGCTTGTATAATTAAGTCTAAAATCTATCTTGCGAACGCTAAAATTCGAATGAATCGAAATAGACCCTCCTTTATGAAACCCAACTTGAAGTTCTGTTATGCAGGAACTATTTCACAATCTGCCTGGAGTTATCTATGAATACATCGTCCGTAAGGATGGCAGCAGGTCTTTTATTTATGTCAGTGATAACTGTATTGAAATTTTAGGGATTCGCGCGGACGAATTGAAAAAGGACTCATCCTTGTTTCGCCAGCTATTAGTGGAGGAAGATCGCAGCACCTTTGAAGATTCATTAAGTGCCAGTTATGAAAGTGGCAAAGTTTGGAATTGGGAAGGAAGAATTTCGGTGGGCAATACCATACGGTGGATTGAGACCCGTTCTAATCCGGTTGACTATTCAGAGGGTATTAAAAGAAAAGGAATCATCATTGATATTACCGAGCGCAAGCAACTTGAACAAGAGCAAGTGTCACAGTATCAGGCCTTGGTTGAGAATCGAGTAAAAGATGAGCTAAGGAAAAACGAAATACTATTCACCCAATTATTTAATAACATACCCATGGCGGTAGTGATGTTGGATGCAGTAGGAAAAGTAGAGCTGGTCAATGCCGGATTCATTAAAATATTTGGTTATGAGTTAGCCGAGCTTAAGGGTAAAAATCTTAATGATTTTATTGTTCCGGCTGAATTGCAAAATGAGGGAATGGATCTGAACAATGTTATTTCTGCTCAAAGCATTATTCAGGTGGAAACGTTTAGGAAACGAAAGACAGGAGAGCGAGTCGATGTGCTGTTATACGGCATGCCCGTTTTGATTGATGGAAGCGTTATAGGTATATATGGAGTTTATGTCGATATAACAACCCATCGCATGGTGGAAGAAGAACTTAAAATTAGAAATGCTGAGCTCGATAATTTTGTGTATAAGGTATCACACGATTTACGGGCACCACTTTCCTCCATACTGGGCTTAGTAAATCTTTCAAAACTTCCTGGTAATACGGATGATCTTAATGATTACATTAAAATAATTGGTGATAAAGTATCTTCCCTGGATCATTTTATAGGTGATGTACTTAGCCACTCAAAAAATCTTAAACTTGATGTAAAGTACGATAAGGTGGATGTGCGCGGCATACTGCTGCAAACAATAACTGATTTAAATTACCTGGATGGCGCGAATGATGTAAGGTTTGACTTGACTATTGAGGTTGAGCGTTTTTACAGCGATCCATGGAGAATCTCAGAAATTTTCAGAAATCTAGTCTCCAATGCCATTAAGTACCGTAATAGAGGTGATCGGAAACAAGAGGTATCTATAAAAATTACGGAGGAAAATAATTGTATAAGAATCGTTTTTACTGACACTGGAATTGGGATCAGTAAACCGAACCTGGATCGCATTTTTGAAATGTTTTACCGGGCAACAGAGCAATCCGATGGTTCTGGAATTGGTCTCTATATCGTTAAAAATGCTGTTGAAAAATTGGATGGCCGTATACATGTAGATAGCCAGGTTGATGTGGGCACAACGTTTTATATTGAACTGCCTAACAGGGTAGTGGAAGGTCAAGTGGTTTAGATGAAGTAGCTTGGTGCATGAAAATAGTTGAGGTAAATACATCCGGGCATAAGCATGAGTTTCTCATGTTTCCGACAAAGCTCTATAGAAATGAGTCTACCTGGATACGCCCTTTAGATAAGGATGTTGAGGCCGTCTTTGATCAGAAAAAGAATAAAACCTTTCAGCATGGCGAGTGCATTCGTTGGATCTTACAGAATGATGCTGGACAAACCATAGGCAGGGTAGCTGCTTTTATTAATCAGAAAACGACAAATAAGGGAAACGATCAACCCACCGGTGGTATAGGTTTTTTTGATTGTATTGAAAATCAGGAGGCGGCATTCGTATTATTTGATCAATGCAAACTATGGCTGCAAGCACGCGGAATGGAAGCCATGGATGGCCCTATAAATTTTGGAAACCGTGACCGGTGGTGGGGTTTATTGGTAGATGGTTTTGATCGGCAGCCCAATTACCAATGCAACTATAACTTTCCTTATTATAAGGATTTCTTTGAAGCCTACGGATTTCAGGTTTATTTCTACCAACTTACTTTTGGCCGGCCCTTCATGGGGCCACTGGATGAGCGGCTTATGGAGAAGGCGAATCTGGTTGCCAAAGACCCTAATTACTCCTTCAGCTATTTGCCCAAATCAAAGTGGGATACATTACCTGAAAAAATAAAACTGGTTTACAACCGAGCGTGGGCCAAGCGTGGTGAAATTCCGGAATTAACGGAAGCGCAAGCCCGACACCTGGTAAAGCAAATGAAACCCATAATGGATGAGAAACTACTGTGGTTTGGTTATTATAAGGAAGAACCCGTAGCATTTTTTCTTTCCTTACCGGAAGTAAACCAGGTGTTTAAGTATGTAGATGGAAAACTGAATTGGTTCGGGAAGCTTTTATTTTTGTGGCATACGTTAAGACGAACAAATAAAAAGGCCTTCGGACTTTTGTTTGGCATTGTGCCCGAACATCAAGGAAAGGGCGTGGATGGCGCCATTATTGAAACTTTCAGGCAAATGGCCCAGTCCGACAGTTTTGCCTATCGGGAATATGAAATGAACTGGATTGGTGATTTCAATCCTAAAATGATACGGGTGGTTGAACAAATAAATGCCTATGTAGTTAAGAAACATGCTACTTACCGCAAGCTTTTTGATGAGACCAAACCCTTTAAGCGAATGCCGATTATAGGTTGAACCATGGAACAAGAGAACGACACACCGTCACAATTCTTATTACGCAATCTCTTTAAAGGGCTATTGTGGTTTGCTATTATCATTACAGCGTATATCTTATTAGAGGGCTACCTGGAAGAGAAGCTTTCAAAAGAGATTAGTAATCTGGCTAACAGGGAGGTCTTGTTATTCGCGATCTTCACGTTTTCTGAAATAGTATTTGGCATTATCCCTCCAGAGTTTTTTATGATTCTTTGGCAGCATCAGGGTGATTTAATGGTCTATTGTATCAATCTTTCCATCCTCGCGGTAATATCATATGGTGCAGGTATACTGGGCTATTACATTGGTGTCACCTTTACTAAAACCGGATTCTTCAAAAGAATAAAGGACAAGTACTTAGTGCAGTATGAATATAGCCTCCGTAAATACGGCATGTACCTGGTGCTGGTAAGTGCTATAACCCCCGTGCCTTTTTCGGCCATGTGTATGCTGGCCGGATCAGTAGCACTTCCCTTTAAAACATTTGCCTGGGTTTGTTTTTCCCGGGTTTTTCGATTCGCTGCCTATGGCTGGATGGTGTGGAATTTTCCGAATTGGTTTAGTTGATAAGGATATCAGTTTTTCGTTTTAATTATTACTTTAGTGGGAGACAAACTGACTAACCTCAACGATCAATGCGTACCCTTTTTTTTACTATTTTCATGAGTGGAGCTATTTTACTAGTCCAGGCTCAAACCATCAAAACCAAAGAATTAGCAACGTTAAGAAAAGCTTCCACAGAAAGGTTGGATAAACAGTATGAAGCCTATAAGCAATCGGCATTACGCATTTGGGAATATGCGGAAGTAGGATATAAAGAGTATAAAAGTGCAGCTGAATTAGTTTCATTATTAACAAATAGCGGTTTTTCGATAGAAGAAGGTGTAGCCGGAATTCCAACTGCTTTTATTGCTACCTATGGATCGGGTAGTCCGGTTATTGGAATATTGGCTGAGTATGATGCGCTGCCCGGGTTATCACAGACGGCCGCTCCAGAAAAAAGCCCTGATCCTTCGCGCAAAGCCGGTCATGCCTGTGGTCATCACTTATTTGGTGTCGCCTCAGTAGCAGCCGCCATTGAACTGAAGGAAACCATGCTAAAAACTGGTTTGAAAGGAGTTATTAAAGTTTTCGGTACACCAGCAGAAGAAGGAGGATCAGGAAAAGTATATATGGTGCGTGAGGGGCTCTTTAAAGATGTTGATGTAGTGATGCACTGGCATCCCAGCAGTGGAAATTCCGCTAACCCTTCTTCATCCCTGGCTAATGTGTCGGCTAAATTCCGATTCCATGGTGTTTCAGCGCATGCTGCTGGTGCCCCGGAAAAAGGACGATCGTCACTGGATGCTGTTGAGGCGATGAACTATATGGTAAACATGATGCGGGAACACATCCCTTCTGATACACGCATTCATTATGTGATAACACGTGGAGGCGAAGCACCCAATGTCGTACCAGATTTTGCCGAAGTATACTACTATGCACGGCATCCAAAACGTGAGGTACTGGCTGAAATTTTTAATCGCATAACGAAGACAGCTGAAGCGGCAGCGCTGGGAACAGAAACTAAAATGGAAATGGAAATAATTGGTGGGGTATATGATCTGCTACCCAATGAAACACTGGCTAAGCTGATGCATAAAAACTTAACCGCTGTTGGCGGTAACATGTATACGCCTAGTGAAGTTGAGTGGGCAAAGAAGATTCAACAAACATTAATTGGCTCAACACAACCAGCCATTAGTAAAGCTAGTCAAATTGAACCGTATCAGGTTGACGCTTCCGGTAGTGGTGGTTCAACGGATGTAGGAGATGTAAGTTATGTAGTACCCACAGTAGGTCTACGAACGGCCACCTGGGTACCCGGTACACCGGCCCACAGTTGGCAAGCTGTAGCTTGTGGCGGAACGGATATTGGAAGTAAGGGAATGATGGTAGCTGCCAAAGCTTTAACCTTAACGGGCATTGATTTGCTTCATGACCAAACGTACATCCAAAAGGCCCGAGAAGAGCACCGTATACGGATTGGTCCGAATTTTAAGTATTCGGCATTAGTAGGCGATAGAAAGCCTCCACTGAATTACAGGGATTAAGCGTGAAAAAACTAACCCTTGCTAAACAGCCAGCTGTCAGCAAGGGTTAACCTGAAAATTCAAAGTGCTACGCAGTTTTTTTGACTGAGCAGGTATTGAGTCCTACTATCGCGTACAACGGGCAGAAATTTACCAGGCTGGTCAGTACAAACACTGCACCTAAAATTAACAGCACCATACCAAATGTACCGGTAACTGTGTTGGTGAAATACAATGCAGCGAAGACAATAGCCAATACAATTCGTACGACTTTGTCAATGTTTCCCATGTTCTTTTTCATAATGGTGTATTTAGTTGATAACGTTTTGATAAATCCAAACCAAAGTGTACAAAATACCCAAGCATATCAGGCAAACCAATACCAGTTTGAGTATTTTGTTTTTCATCCTGCGTTTGTTGAAACAAAACTAAGTGTTGAGAGAAAAAAAAGTGGTGACTTTGGTCACCATATTATAAAAATCATAAAAGTTCGATTCCCATGAAGGTTTGCCTGATTTTACCCTCTTTTTCAAGTTTTTTCAATACCCGGGTGATCACTTCCCGTGAAGTTCCCAAAGCCTGCGCAATCTCGCGATGACGCAAATCAAGAACCGGGGTGCTTTTAAGCCGGCTTTTCTCCTTCAGGTAGTCGTATATGCGAGAATCTAGCTTGTGAAAAATTAGCTGATTTAAAGTGTCAAGCAACTCAACATATCGAAGATTGTATAAATCGTAAAACATAGTGTTGAGTTGTGGATACCCATGAATCCAAGTCTCAATTTTTTGTGAAGGTAATAGCAACAGTTTACTACTTTCCTCTGCAGTTGCAAAAATTCGACTTGGTTTATTTTTTATGCCAGATAGAAATGACATGACACAACTCTCGCTCGGTTGAATGTAGTATAGTAACAATTCTTTGTCTTCGTTCCGGGTAAATACTTTTATTAACCCTTCCAGCAGAACAGGTATCATTTTTACGGATTGTCCCGCTTTAAGAATTTCCATACCTGTAGGGATGCTGGTAATAGTCCCCTCCTCGGCAAATAGGCGTTGTAAAGGCTCACCGATCTGAGGCAAGAATTTTTTTATAACGATGAGATCATCAGTCATAGGCGTCAATTATGAAGTCGAAATTTTTATTACGGCCTCTACGAATCGATCTAAATCTTTCAATGAAGTATAAACATGTGGTGTAACCCGCACGCAGCTGATGTTTTCCCACTTAATGCCTGTAGTATGAATCTGGTAAGTGTTGAATAATTTAGTAACGATGTCGTTGGGATCTATGCCATCAATAGAAAAAGTGCCGAGCGCACAGGAATATTCAGGTTTCAAGGAAACGTGAAGTTTAACACGTGGGTTCTTCACTACCTTTTCACACCAGTAGTTTTTCAGGTAGCGCAGGCGTTCTTCTTTACGTTTACTACCAATGCCGTTATGAAAATCTATAGCCTGCCCAATGGCCTGCTCCGGGGCGAAAGAACGCGTTCCCAGGGTTTCAAACTTGCGGATATTACTTTCGGTGGGTTTATCGTTAGGAAAGAGGGGCCACAGGCCGGCAATATTTTCTTTCTTTACATACAACATGCCGGTACCGAACGGAGCGCTTAGCCATTTGTGCAGACTTGTTCCGTAATAGTCGGGGTTAAAATCGGGAATTTTAAAATCCATGTGGGCAAAGGTGTGTGCACCATCCACAATAGAAATGATGTTGCGCTTGCGCGCTTCTTCACAAAGTTTCTTTACCGGTAATATTTGACCCGTCCAGTTAATCATGTGGGTTATGTGCCAGATTTTTGTTTTGGAGGTGGTAGCATTTATGAATTCGTTCACTACCAGATCATCGTTTTCAACCGGCAGGTTAAGGTTGATCCATTTTATTTTAATGCCATCACGCATTTCTTTTTGTTTCCACGCTTGTACCATGTTTGGGTAATCCTGTCTGGTCATTATGACCTCATCGCCTTTGGCAAGGGTAAGCCCCCACGTAACGGTATCCAGTGCTTCAGTCGCATTACGGTTCACGGCTAATTCTTCTGCTGCTGTTCCGGCAAGGTCGGCTAGTTTTCTACGCACGGCCTCACGCCCTTTATCTAAAATTTGCCACATGTAGTAGGTTGGTGCTTCATTGCTTAGGTGGTAATAACGATCCACTGCATCTTGTACTACTTTTGGTTGCGGACTTACACCACCATTATTCAGGTTTAGTATATTAGGCGAAACCGTGTAAGCCTGGGCCATACGCGCCCAAAGCTCTTCATCACCAACAGCTTCCATGGGGGTTAGTTTGTTCAGGGATAATAAGGCAGCGGAAATATCTTCAGCCAACGCTTGCTGCGCCAGAGGCGTGAGGGAAAATGTTCCTGCTATGCCTAACGACTTGCGGAAGAACGATCTGCGGGAGTTCATAGGTTTTTGGATTAGGTAAGGAAGGTATCACTTTGTTGTTAAAAGTAAAACACCTTTCTGTAGAGTGGTGTTTAGAACCTAAGCTGGGCAAATCGACATCAAATGGATCTAAGTGACTTACGATTAACGAATTTTGAATATGGATTTTTGAAGTTAACGTGATAGCCAAATTTAACTTCTTCAAAAATCATAAATCGTTATTCTTTGTTCGTAAATCGAAATTGTAGCCAAAATAAGCAACGATTCAAGACGCTACTAACTTAAAGGAGTAATCTATCAATCAATAAAACAGCCTGTTCGATTCGCGCTGACCGCTCTCCTTTTATTTCCACCACATTAAGAGCGGATTGTTCTAATTCTTTTTTATAAAGGTTGTAGAAATATTCCCGCTTATCCGGATGCTCACGTTGCGGATCGTTTTCCCACGGAATATCAATGCCGGTCAACAGGTGCAAATCGTAGGTGCGCGCTTTCATCATCGATAAAATTCTTGGATCACAATGCCCATACTTGAATTCACTCCACACTTTAATCACGGTTAGGTCGGTATCACAAATCAGTACGCTATTCGCTTGTAAGGCAAGCTCATCTTCTGTGAACAGCTGCCATTGAGCTATGGTGTAAAGGTCAGATTCCTCATACGGTCTTTCCAATCTTTCGATATACCCCCGTGCATACTCAGGAACCCAAACTGTCTTATAATGCTCGGCCAGGGCTATGGAGAGGTTTGTTTTACCGGTGCACTCCGGCCCAACAATGGCAATTCGTCTTACCTTTCCTTCGTTTTGGGTATACATATGCCTAAAATGAGATATTTTCTTAAAACTCCAATGATCGTTATCTTTCAGAAAATTACCATATTGTGAAACGCAGAAAAGCAATAAAACAGATTGGGTTGGGTGTAACCACTGGGCTAGCTTTGCCCTGGTTAAGTTCATGCAATGAGGACGGCCCTGGGCCCGAGATACAATACGATGGAGTTGTGGGAATTATCGGTGCAGGAGCCGCGGGATTGCTGGCAGCGGATATACTCATATCAAAAGGCGTAAAGGTGAAGATTTTTGAAGCCTCCGATCAGGTTGGCGGAAGGGTGCGAACGTTTCGCAGAAGTGATGTTTCTTCTGATTCATTAACGGTATTTCCTGCAGCGCTACCATATTCTGATTTTCCTTTGGAGCTTGGCTCCGATAAAATTATTGGTTCGGACTCAAAGTGGGCAGAAATTGTCAAGCTTATGAAAGTTCCGGTTGTTGATTTTCGATCATCAAGTACGGATGGGTATATCATCGACAATGCTTTTGTGTCTGAGGAAGAAGCCTTATTGGATGGAGATTTTGTAACTGCGCAAAATTTCAACGATAGTTTTTCAACCTTTTCAGGTGGAGCGAATACCACCGTGCTGCAAGCAGCCCAGGGTGCAGGTGTTGCCACTCGCATGCAAACCATAGTGAATTCATGGTTGGGTAATCGTTACGGTACTTCCATTGAACGGATGGGAGCAAATACCTTGGCCGAAGCCCTGGCACTGATAGAACATGATGGTAAAGAGTTAACATCCAGCACCAATCCGCTTCAGGATGTATTATTGTCACGATATGTTCGAGCGGTTTCTTCCATTCAATTCAACACCAAAGTACAGTCAATTAATTATGTAGGAGAGAAGGTGGAAATTTCGCATTCAAATGGCACCGATACGGTTGATAAAGTAATTGTAACTGTTCCGGTTTCCATTTTAAAAGCGGGCGACATAACATTCTCACCAGCACTTCCAACATCAAAAACTGGAGCGATGAGTCGCATTGGCATGGATGCCTCCATCCGATTTATTCTTGAGTTTAAGCGGAATTTTTATGGGGAAGCACTTGCAGCCTTACTGGGTGGTGTTGAGGGCCCGGATTATTTGAACTCGGCTATCGGACGAAGCGAATTAAACAAAACGCTTTCCATAACAATTAATGGCCCGAAAGCTGAGCAATTATCAGCGCTATCAGGCGCACAAGCGGTACAACACTTATTGGATGAAATGGATTCCGTTTTTGGTAATAGCTTGGCAACAAACAATATCCGTAGAGATACAGCAGACAATTCTTTGGTGTTTACCATGAAAGATTGGACGAAAGATCCGCTAATTAAAGGTGGGTTTTCATATCCGCTACCTGGTGGATCAAATGCTGATCGTACTGCGTTGGCTGCTCCTGTAGGTGATAAATTATTTTTTGCCGGTGAAGCCACAGATGATAAAGGTGAATTCGGTACCGTTAGCGGTGCCCTAAACTCCGGTGAGCGTGCAGCCTTTGAGGTCATTGAGGCCATACTGGCATAAGTTGCTGATTCCTTATCTTTAGTTGTTCAGTTATCATTTTACTTTTTTTAGTATGTCTGTTCATGAAAAATATGAAGACCGGTTGCACGGCACATCACCATTATTTAAAAAAGTAGAAAAGTATTTACCTGAAATGGTCTATGGTTCCATTGATGGTATTGTTACCACCTTTGCCGTGGTAGCCGGTTCAGCTGGTGCCGGATTGAGCATAGAGGTGGTGTTGATATTAGGTATTGCCAACCTGGTGGCGGATGGTCTTTCTATGTCGATTGGAGCATTCCTTTCAAAACGTTCGGAGATTGACAATTACAACAAACATTTGAAAATAGAGGAATGGGAGATTGATAATGTACCGGAGGTTGAACGAAAAGAGATTGAAGATATTTATCGAGGGAAAGGATTTGAAGGAGCGGAATTGGAACTGGTTGTGAATCGAATTACCTCAAACCGTGAGGTGTGGCTGCAAACCATGATGCACGATGAACTGGGATTGATGAAGGAGACCAAGTCACCCTTCAAATCAGGATTATTTACGTTCATTGCATTTGGGATAGCAGGTGCTGTTCCGTTAATTTCGTATGTGGCAACCTTAATGAATAAAGTGGAAGCCAGTCCGTTTTTTATCTCTTCCCTGTTCACCTTTATAACCTTTATTTTGATCGGTGCCGCAAAAAACTTTGTTACCCAGGCTGGCTATATTCGGAGCATTATTGAAACCGTGGGTCTGGGTGTGATCGCGGCCGTAGCAGCTTATGCATTAGGTGATTTACTGGAACAGCTTATCCTTAGTTCGTAGCGTTAAGATTTCGAACGCCTGCAGCCCAATACAGCGTAGCTTTTTGCTTTTCATAGTCCGCCATAAGTTTTACTAACTTGGTTTGTGCCTGGATAAGTCTTTCTTGCTGAATGTTGATTCTGAAAAGATCACTCTCTCCATTTTCGAAATTCAAAATTTCAGCCTGTAGCAAGCGTTCATAGTTAGTTACCATATCAGTCTGGTTACTCATAATGTTAGCGGTGTTAACCAGGGCATTGTGTATAGCGTTTATATCATTTACCACTTGTCGTTCAGCCAGGGTTCGTTCATACTGTGTCCCCGAAATCTTGAGACGGGTTAATGCAACCCTTGACCGCTCTTTACGAAGCAAAACCGGAAAACTGAAATCTACCCCAAACTTATAATTGTCACTGAGGTTAAAGTTTGTGTTCCATTCGGGGTCAAATGGCTGATTCAGTAAACTATAATTTAAATCAAGCCTGGGCTTTAAGAATTCAGTAGCAAGCCTTCGTTCATTCTCAAATTGCAGTAACGTAATAGATAGTTTGCGTAATTCCGGATGATTTTGTCGGGCTTGTTCTGTAAGTTCATTCAACTCCGAGGGCGTAAGTACCAGCAGATCGCGTTTTAAAACCGGAACTATATCCAGGGTAAGTGCCAATGGATTATTCAAGCTATCCCATAAATAGGTGCTTAGTACAATTCCTGAATTTTGAAAATCCAAAATGGCCTCTTGTTGTTCGATAAGGCGTTGCTGTAAAGTAATTATTGCTTGCACTGTATCTATCGGGGCAGCTTCTCCCAATTCGGCATTTACTTTTGTACGCTGAAATATTTCATCAGCAACCTGAACACCGCGATTTAGTAATCGGAAGTTGTAATACGCATTATACCACTGCCAGTAGTCTTTAGCCGCATTTAACAACAGGTAGTTGAGTTGGTTAATTTGTTCTGCCTCTGTAAGGTCTTTAAATAATTCGGCTTGTTTCAAAGCGGTTCTTCGTTCATCCGTAATCAGTCCGCGACCCAGTGGCAGTGAAACACCGGCATAGAATTGCTTGTAGTTAAACTGATTGGGAATGAATTGCTCAGGATTGAGATACTGTCCCTCATTACGATCAACACCAATTTTTGGGTCAACCGGAAATATTGTGGGAAATGCCACCGATCCATTAAAAATTTGATAGTACTCGGCATCGTTGAAATTTTTAGTAAGGTATTGAACTTCGATTTTAGGATCGAAGTTACCCCGCGCCAATCGAATCTCCTGTTTGGCGACCTCAGTTAGCAGATCGGTTTGTTTGGCTATGGGGTGGTTCGCAAGAATTACATAGTAAAAACTTTCTATGGTAAATGGCTTGGCCGTATCGGGTACTGTGAAAATAGCGTCAGTAAGATTTTGTCCAACAGAGGAATATCCATTGAGCAAAATCATGAGAAGCATGAATAGTGACTTACTTCTGCTCATAATTCTCTGCATCTTTATTTTGCTTTCTTTCCAATACTTCATCAAGTGGGGCAGCATATAGGCTTGGCGGAAAGCCGTTAAGTTGTCGCCAGATTTCATACCACACCGGAACATCATCTAACATTACCCAACCTTTTGTGCCTGAACCTACCCGTAACTGTTTTGGCCATTGTTCATCGTTTTTATCGGGTACTACTAAGATTCTGAATTCACCAGGTCGCGAGTTTACATAGTCGATTACCTTCACCTCTCCACCAAAGGTACCAACCGAAACACTTGGCCAACCTGAAAACTGCAATGCTGGCCACCCGTCAAAAGCGATACGTACTTTTCTGCCTTTACTAATCAACGGTACATCCATGGCCTTGATGTACATCTCCACGGCCAGGTCAGAAATGGTCAAGGGCATAATGGTACACACCGCATCACCTTCTTTAATAGTTTCGCCAATTCCCGCCTTTAGCGCTTTTACAACTACCCCGTTTTGAGGGGCTAAAATTTGATATTGATCGTTGCGAATGCGCATATTAGCAAGCTCATTTTTTAGCTTGGCAACCTCTGCTTCGTTGTCAAACATTTCAGCATGTGTGTTGCTCCTGTCGGATTCTGCCTTGCTGATTTTGTCCAGGTACTCTGCCTCAACGCGGTCAAGTTCAATTTTAGCACTCAGGTAATCCGCTTGTGCGCCCTGAAATTTGTATTCAATTTCCTGGTACTTGGTGAGGGGAATGTTCCCCGCTTCAAAGAGTTTTTTATTCCGCTCAAACTGGTTTTCGGCATTTTGGAAGCGAATACGTTCTGCTTCAAGCATGTTGGTAGCCTGATCAATCTTATTGTTCATGGCATCTCGCAACGCGTTGATTTGCCGGGTAAGTGCTTTTGCTTTTTGATCTTTGGCTACCAGACTATTCTCTTTAGCCTGAATTTGCTCTTGTAAACGACTAAGAAATTGGGGGTCGAAATATTTTTCACGCACTTCGGTAAGTGTAATAATTGTATCCCCTTTCTCTACATACTCACCTTCGCGAACATGCCAAAGTTGAATTCTTCCGGCTATTATAGCTTCTATGGTTTGCGGACGATTTTCCGGATTAAAGGCTGTTAGATTTCCAGTTCCACGAACGTTCTGTTGCCACGGAACGAACAGAATAACTAAAAAGATTATTCCGATACCCATGAGCCACCGAGCCAGTATTTTGCTTGAACGAGGCGACTTAATGGCCCGTAAGGAATACAGTTTTTCCTGTGCAATAATTTTATCAATTCGTTGACGTGAAAAGTTGAGCATACTACTCTACGTATTTGTTAATAATTCCATCCTTCATTAATTGATCGAACTTACCCATGCCCTCTATCACTCCCTCATTCATAACAATCACCCGATCGCATGCTGCCATGATCAATGGATCATTGGATACGGCCAATAATGTCCAATGGTTTTTCCGGTCAACCAGACATTGGATTAAATCAAGCTTGGATTGTCTTTTTAAGCCTGTGAAGAAATCATTGAGAATAATAAGTTTTGGTTTTTTAGCCAGGCATCGGGCTAAGATAAGTTTATGAATGTTGGTGTTCGACCAGTTTTTACCACCACTATTGAGATGTGTATTGAGGCCATCGGGTAAACGATTTATGTCATCGGCAAGACCGACCTGTTCCAGGGCTTCAATGGCATCTTGTACACTTTCCATCGGTTTGCCCACGGTAATATTCTCCAATATGGTGCCATCAAAAATATCTTCCTGAGAAATATTTTTACCGATTTTATCGCGCAAATGAATGAGGTCAAGATCGCGAATGGAGTAGTTGTTAATCGTGACAACACCTTCAAAGTCGGAATAGATTCCTGAAATAATGTTGGTGAGGGTTGTTTTGCCGGATCCACCAGGCCCGCTAATACAAAGGTGTTCACCCGGTTGAATTTCCAAATCAACACCGTTAAGTACAAGCGCAGAAGCATCAGGATATTTATACTTCAAATCTTTTATGCGAATGGAATGACCCTGATCGCGTGGGCTTTTTATCATATCTAATCCACCGATTTTTTCCAGGGGTACATCGGTTACAGCCGCTACCTTGTCAACAGCCGTCAGCAAATCATACAGCACATCCATATACATAATAATTTTTTCAACAGAGTTTAACAGCAAAATGATTATCACTTCTGAGGCAACAAATTGTCCCAATGTAATTTGCCGGTCTACTACCAGGTAGGTTCCTACCACTAACAAGCCGCCCGTAACAGCTGCTTTAAAGAGAAGGATAAAGGAATATTGCGTAATCAACACATTGAAATGTTGGCTTCTGAATTTCAGGTAGTTGTTAACGTTATAATCCGTTTTTTTTATGGGCAGATCGGTGCTTCCGGCCAGCTTAAAGGAATTGATCGCGCGGGCGAGTTCCTCCAGCCAATGAGCAACCTTGTATTTATATTTTGACTCCTCAATCGAGGTTTGTAAACCTTTGGATCCGGTTAAATAAAAAATAATGGTGAGTATACTGAGTAGACCAAAACTGAAGAAAACGAAGAACGGGTGATAGAGTGAAAGCAGGAGTAAACCAAATAGGATTTGAATAACCCCTGCCGAAAGATCAATGAGTAATTTCGGCATCCCTTTCTGAATAGTGACAATATCAAAAAAGCGATTCACCAATTCTGGCGCATGATTACCGATAATGGCTTCGGCTCGTAATCGCGGAATACGAAAGGCAAACTCCAGGGAAGCTTTTGCAAATATTCTCCGTTGCAGATTTTCTACCAGTGTGATTTGAAAAATCTGAATGCCTCCCCCCAGCAACACACCGATGATGATGATGGCAATGAGTACATATACTGAACTGAAGAACACTCCCCCGGAAATAAGCTCCACTGTGGATTGAATACCTAACGGCAATACCAGACTGATAAGCCCGGCAATAAGCGCGTAGAAGAAGATGTAGTTGATTTCCTTACGTTCAGCATGTAAGAGACGGAATAGGCGTTTAACCGGGCTAAGGTTTTTACCGCTAAGATTCTCGTCCAATCCATAATCGCTCACCAGGCTTTGGTGTGGTAAGACCAGAAAGAAAATCACTTCACCCTGTTGATTGGTGAGGAGGGTTTGATTCTCCTCAAAGGACTCAGCAACGTTACCCTTGGTGCTGAATCGTATTTGAATTCTTTTACGTCTGCCTGGGTGAATAAGAATCGGTTCAAAGGAATTTTCTCCTTGTTTGAATGCTAATAGGTAGCTCTCCTCTTCCTGGCTAAAACGTATGAAGTTTTTCGTGTCAAATTGGTACTCCAGCAGCAGTAAACGAATTTTGGTAGATGCTTCAAGAAGATCACGTTTAAACTCATCAAACTCCTCCAGGGTATAGGTACGGTTATTCACCTCTACAAACCGAAGTGTTTCTGCATCAAAATTGTGCTCAAGCACTAAAGAGGATTCGCGAAGTATCCGTATGATATGGTCGTTACTCAACATGGTGCCGGGTGCTAAGTGCATTGAAGGTTATTACTTGTATGAATTCGAAAAGTTTATTGTAATGTTTTTGTGGATTAAATTTTATATCTGTCAATGAGGGCAAATGTTCAGCATAAAAGAGCTGGTGATTGACGCTGAGGATTATTGTGTTTGCCAGGGTACTTGGAAAAGGAAATGCAGGATTGACTTCTTTGATTATTTCGGCTATTCGTTTGCACACGGCTTTATACGGTAAGAATACACCGTCTTTATTGTCGTTATCAACCTTTTTGGTGAGGTAAGTTTTTTCAAACTCCGACATAACAATTCGTTGAAGAGCCTTTCCGTCCATGTTTTCCGAGGAGGAGTCATGTTTTTTTTCCTCAGCAAGTAACCTCAGGCAAATTGTTAACTTCTCTTTCGGGTCGACAATGTTGTTGGTAGCAAAATTGATTCTGTATTCAAGCCAGGTCCAGTACCAATCGATCAGGTAAAGCAGAATCCGGTGTTTATTTTCAAAATAACGGTACACTGAAGCTTCGGTGGATTGTATCTCATCCGCCAATTTTTTAAATGTAAAATCTTCAAAACCGAGCTTATCAATGAGCCGTACACTCGATTTTATTATTTTCTGACCTAGCTCCGTGTTGTCCGGATCACGTAGAAACAGGGATTGATGCAGTTTAAAGGCTATTGTAGTCACACTTTCAAGTATAATAGTAATACTATCATAAACGAAAGTTAGGTCTATTAGTTATCAGAAATGCTGTTATTTTTAGATGAAATGAAAGTCCAAGCCTACAGACGGCTAAACTCCACAATGAAGGAGTCGGGGAATTTTTTCTGAAGTTCAGCTTTAAATTGTTCAGCCTTGTCGCGATTAGGAAATTGCCCCAGAATAAGGGCATAGTATTTTATGCCGGAGATAATTTTTACCTGTACCGTTACTTTTTTCTGATAGGAGCTCTTCAGGTTTTCTGCAATGCGCATCATATTAACCAGTTCCTGATACGTACCAATCTGCACACCAAAACCTGATGGCTTGGCACGACCTACTTCAAAATTGTAGAACTCTTTTTCATCCACCGATACTTGTCCTATGGATCTTATAGGGTCACTTTTTTTTCCGTCACCGGCATCAATCACCTCCAGGCTAACTTCTGCTAAGCCTTGATTCACAAAGCCAAGTTTTTCCGCGGCAGCTTTAGAAAGGTCAATAATTCTTCCATCCACATAAGGTCCCCGGTCGTTAATCACCACTTCTACAAACTGATTATTGGCTATATTGGTTACACGAACCTTGGTTCCGAAGGGCAGAGTTTTGTGTGCGGCTGATAACTTACTGTGTTTGTATTTCTCTCCGCTGGCGGTTGGTTTCCCTTCAAATTTGTCGGCATAAAAGGAGGCTTTTCCGGTTTGTATTTGTGCAGCAGAATACCAGCTGGAGAAGCAGAATATCAGTATGAATAATCTTGTTGTCATGATCTTCATTTTTTCCAAGCTCAAAGTTAAACGCATTATTGGTAATTGATTCATTGGTTAATCGGCATTTTAGGCTAGCTTTGCCCGGCAAATAATAGATCGTAAATTATTTGCTATGCCCCCAAATAACGCCAAATTCCTGTTTGAAGCCCTCACGTACGATGATGTACTGTTGGTGCCTGCTTATTCAGACATTCTTCCCCGCGACACCAACATTAGCGGAAAGCTAACCCGAAACATAAAACTTAACATTCCAATTGTTTCGGCTGCTATGGACACGGTAACCGAGGCGGATTTGGCCATTAGCATGGCACTGGAAGGTGGCCTCGGGTTTATTCATAAAAACATGCGTATTGATCAGCAAGCGGAGCAAGTCCGCAAGGTTAAGCGTTCACAAAGCGGTATGATTCTCGATCCAATAACGTTGAGCATAAACTCTACTGTACAGGATGCGGAGAAAATTATGCGTGAATATAAAATCGGAGGGATTCCGGTAGTAGATGGCAATGGAAAATTGTTAGGCATTATCACCAATCGTGACTTGCGTTTTCAGAAAGACCTGAGCGTTCCGGTGGAGAGAATAATGACCCGGGAAAATTTGATTACAGCAACTGAGAGTATAACACTGGAAAAGGCAGAGATCATTTTGCAGGAATACAAAATTGAAAAACTGCCCATCGTTAATAAAAAGGGAAAGCTAACCGGATTGATCACGTTTCGTGATATCCAGAAGAAAAAGAATAAGCCCAATGCCTGTCAGGATAAATTTGGGAGGTTACGTGTTGGTGCTGCTGTTGGTGTAACGCCCGATATTTTAGATCGAATTGAGGCACTTAAAAAGGCTGGCGTTGATGTTATTACCATTGATACTGCACATGGACATTCAAAAGGTGTTATTGAAGCAGCAAAGCGTGTGAAGAGAAAATATCCTGAACTGGATATGGTTGTTGGCAATATTGCAACGGGAAAGGCAGCGCTTGCCCTTGCTAAAGCAGGTGCTGACGCGGTAAAGGTTGGTGTAGGGCCTGGCAGTATTTGCACGACACGAGTGATCGCAGGAGTTGGGCTGCCCCAACTTTCAGCTGTTTTTGAATCTGCAAAGGCTTTAAAAGGTTCTGGCGTTCCGGTTATTGCCGATGGGGGAATTCGCTTTTCCGGTGATCTGGTAAAAGCAATAGCTGCAGGTGCCGACAGTGTAATGATTGGATCGCTTTTGGCCGGTACGGAAGAAGCACCGGGGGAAGTGATTATCTATGAAAGCCGCAAGTTCAAATCGTACCGGGGCATGGGTTCCCTCGAAGCCATGGAGGTAGGATCGAAAGACCGTTACTTCCAGGATGTGGAAGATGATATTAAAAAACTTGTACCGGAAGGAATTTCAGGACGGGTACCCTTCAAGGGGCTTGTTTCTGAGGTGCTGTATCAAATGATAGGCGGTTTGCGCTCAGGGATGGGCTATTGTGGGGCTAAAAACCTGGAAGCATTGAAGAAGGCACAGTTTGTTAAAATTACAGCCGCAGGTGTTGCTGAGAGCCACCCACACGATGTAACGATAACCCGCGAGGCACCTAACTATAGCCGTAAGTAACCGCGCGAAAAAGGGCTCTAATCGCCTTTTTTGTCTATAATTGCAAAGCCAATCCTTACCAGATTGGCTTTTTTATTACACATAAACAGTTAAAAAGAACACTGAATAAGTGTTTCGATAGTTATGCGCTTAAAGGCCTTAACCCGGTTGCTTTTCATGATTTCGGGGATTACCTGGGCGGCCTTGCTGTTTACGGATCTTTCTGTTGTCTTCAGCACAAGAACCAATATTGAGTCGGATATTCCCACCTGGCTTCCCGGACTATTTTTTAACCTTTTTCTGGTAGCCCTTTTTTATTTCTACAAGTTTCGGATCGATCGAGATGAACTCCTGAACTTTGTGGATCTCTTATGGCGGGTATTTGCTACCGGTTTGGTAGTAACCGTAATATCGTTATTTATCCGGCTCATTGATTACCTGCCGGGCACTACCAAACTCACAAGCCTCTTTATTTATCGGGAAGCCAGTTACATCATCAATTTGGGATTAATTGCCGGGTTCCTAATGGCTGCCTATACCGTTTGGAAGCGGTTGATTCTATATCAGAAATCGAAATGGCTGCTTCGTCTGTGGAGTCTTTTTGAAGGGGGATTGTTGGTAGCGCTGGTTTACCACAGTTTAGAAATTGATGACCTAGAATGGCTTAACAATGTATTGCTGGGCTTGCTTATTGTTATTGGCCTGGTTCTTTCAGCCAACATGAAGTGGGTGGCTTACCTGAACTTTCGGCAAAAATGGACAAGTTTGCTGTTATTACTATTGGCTATTTTTTATGTAATGTATTTGTTCTACACTACCAATTCCCAAGCTGTAGTTGCATTTGGAGAGGGCCGTGGATTTGTTGATCACCGGTATCATATTTTCTTTCAATCACTTTTTGTTTTCGTCACAGTATACAGTGTTTTTTCTTTTCTGGTAATTCTCTTTAACCTACCCACCACCTCAGTATTTGAACAGAAATTGGAAGAGGTAGTAAACTTTCAACGCATTAGCCAATCAATACAAACGGAGCAAAGTGAGGAGAGTGTTTATAATATTTTACTCGAGACATCCGTAAGTACCGTGTTTGCGGATGCTGCCTGGCTGGAGATCAAAAATAATGATCATGATCACCGGTTATTTACTTATCACATTAAGGAGAAAGAAGCTCATGACATAATTGAGCACCTTAAGCAGGAACACGTCACCGGAATACTCGAGCAAAGTCAGGATAAAACAAAAAATCTTTCAAAACACCTGAGTTCTTTTCGAGGCTCACGGTTTCGTTCAATTTTGGCCTTTCCGATTTATGTAAAAGGAGAAAACATCGGAACATTGGCGTTATTGAAAGAACTGTCTGATGGATTCAATCGGGAAATGACTAAAATCGTCTCCACCTTTGCTAACCAAGCTGGCATATCCATTGAAAATTTCCGATTGCTGGAAGAAGTATTACAGAGTGAGCGTTATAAGGAAGAACTGAAAATCGCCAAAACGGTGCAAAAGAGTTTGTTGCCACAAGTGTTAGATCAACACGCTGATTTTGAGCTGGCAGCCTTCTCTGAATCGGCTGATGAGGTGGGTGGCGATTATTATGACACACTCCGCATTAGTGAAGAACAATTTGCTCTTATTGTCGCGGATGTTTCTGGTAAAGGAACAACGGCAGCTTTTCACATGTCACAAATGAAGGGAATCTTTCACAGCCTGGCACAAAATTGTATACAGCCGGCTGAATTTATGATCCGGTCAAACAAAGCATTAGCGAACTGTTTGGAGCGCGGATCTTTTATTTCGGCAACCTTTTTTGTTATTGATGCTACTGCGAAAAAGATAGCCTACTCCCGTGCAGGTCACTGTCCTTTGCTGTATTACAGTGCTGAGAAAAATTCAGCCTCGTACCTTAAGGATAAGGGTGTTGCATTGGGCATGGTTCGCAATAATGGTTATGAAAAATTTATTGAGGCTCATTCATTTGCTTATCACCCGGATGATATTATGGTGCTTTACACCGATGGAATAACCGAAGCAAAAAGTCCCAAAGGGGAAGAGTTTGGATATGATCGATTATTGGAAGCCATACTGGAGATTAAATCGGGCTCATCACGTGAAATTCAAGAGTATCTTATCAATCGACTGTATGCGTTTACCGGTACGGAAAATATCAATGACGATTACACGACAATGATTGTAAAATTTAAATAACACCTGTTTTAGAAGTTAAACAGGTTAACATAAATGACTAAATAACGTTAAACGACATGGTCCAAATTAAAAGAATTCAGGAGGAAGGAACTGACATTATCGTCCCCATTGGTGAAATTGACGCCAGTTCATCTATTGAGTTAGATTTAACCATCGCCAAAAGTGTTGGCGAAGGCTTTACTAAAATCCTGGTTGATTGCAGTGCCCTGGAATACATTTCATCCGCAGGCCTGGGGGTATTCATGTCATACATTGAGGAATTTAATGACAAGAATATAAAAATGGTGTTGTTTGGCATGAGCGAACGGGTGGTAAACACTTTTGAGATATTGGGGTTGAGCGAACTGCTCGTTATTGAGCAGAATAAAGAAGAGGCGAAGAAGCGATTAGTATGAGATACGTATATAAAGTTGGATGTAGCATTGAAAACCTGAAGGGAATTCGTGATTTCGTGAAACAGTCACTGAAGAATCACCAGGTTTCCGATCTGGATATCAGTGAGGTGATTTTGGCTCTGGATGAGATGTGCTCCAACCTGATGATACACGCCCATCAATGTAACCCCGATGATCTTTTTGAGCTGCATATCCTGGCCGAACGTGGCAGTCCTTTGATTATGGAAATAATTGACGATGGCTCGGTGTTTGACATCAATCAGTTTCACGAACCGGAGTTGGGTAATATTATTCATGAAAAACGCAAAGGTGGTTTGGGTATACGATTAGTGAAATCCATCATGGATAAAATTGAGTATGAACAATCGGGAGGAAAACACATTTGCCGCCTTTCCAAGAAAGTACAATTCGATTAATTTTTTAAGAGAATCATGATCATAAGAAGTGTAATAACAGTTCTGGTAATTCTATTTTCCGTTAGCGCGACAGCTCAAAAGTCGAAGAAGAAGGCTGCATCACCAACACTTTTTGCCGTGAGCAACCGTGTTGTTTCAGTGGATGAGTTCATCTATCTCTACAAAAAGAATCATCAGAACAAGCAGGAGGATTTCACAAAAGAAAAGGTGGAGGAATACCTGAACTTATTTATCAATTTCAAATTAAAAGTTGAAGAGGCAAGAAGTCGTGGCTTAGACACTACTAAAGTTTTCATTAAAGAATTCAATAATTATAAAGAGGAACTACGAAGACCCTATCTGCCGGAAGGCAAAATGCTCGACAGTCTTGTTCAATTGACCTATAATCGTTTGAAAGAAGAAATTAAGGCTTCACACATTCTTATCAATGTCACTCCGGAGGCATCACCGCAAGACACGCTGAAAGCGTACGAAAGAATTTTGGAATTGAAAGTCAGGGTTAAGGCGGGTGAAGATTTTGGGATGCTGGCCGCAACGTACTCGGAGGATCCTTCTGCCCGAACCAATAAGGGAAGCCTTGGGTATTTCACAGCCATGCAAATGGTATATCCTTTTGAGAACGCTGCCTATACGGGTAAGCCTGGTGAGGTCGTGGGACCCGTGCGTACACGTTTTGGGTATCACCTGGTATTTGTGGAAGACCGCAAGCCTGCACGCGGTGAGGTAGAAGTTTCACACATTATGATTCGCATGGGTGGTGAGCGGGAAGATGTAAAATCTAAAAATGTAATTTTTGAAATTTATGACCAACTAAAGGGTGGTGTTGCATGGGAAGAACTTTGCCTGCAGTACTCGGAAGACGCCAGCTCAAAAAACAATGGAGGTAAGCTTCGTGCCTTTGGCGTTGGCGCTATGGCTGCCGCACCTGAGTTTGATGCTGTAGCATTTGCCTTACAGAAACCTGGAGAAATTTCTGACCCATTTCAAACAGCTTATGGCTGGCATATTGTGCGATTGGAACAAAAAATTCCCCTTCCTGCTTTTGAAGAGCTCTTGCCACAATTGAAACCTCGGGTGCAGCGCGATGAGCGTGTGCAGATTTCGAAGCAGGCGTTGGTGGAAAAATTAAAGAAAGATTTTTCCTATCAGGAAAATGAAACCGGTAAATCAAAAGTTTTTGCACTAGCCGACTCCTTCCTTACGAAGGGGAAATGGAAGATTATGCAGTGGCCTGGTACAGAAATAATTTTTACCATAAAAGATCGTTCTGTTTTGGTGAGAGAGTTTGTGCAGTATGTTAACCAACAGCAGCGTCCTACTGCATTAGTACCCACAACGTATATGGGGCAATTGTATGCTTCATTTGTTGAATCGATAATTAATCAAACCTATGAAGATCAACTAGTGCGTGCTAACCCAGATTATGAAATGCTGGTGCGCGAGTACTATGAAGGGATATTGCTATTTGATATAATGGAGCGTGAGGTATGGAATAAAGCCGGTGAGGATACTACCGGTCAGCGGGCCTACTTCCGTGAAAATTCCACCAACTTTGTGGCCGGTGAGCGGGTTTCGGCTGAGTTGTTTTCTGCCAATTCAACGGACCAGATTACAGCGCTAAGGGCAGCGTTGGAGAAAAATGATACGCTGACTATAGAAGAGTCCGTAAAGGCCAGGCGCGTACGTTATGAAAAGGGCGTTTTTCAAAAAGGAGATAGGCCTGTGCTGGCTAACGTAGGCTGGGCCCCGGGGATTCATACGGCAGAAAACAATGGAATGTATTACCTTGTGCGGATTTTCGAGCTTCTTGGACCAGGTCCGTTGGCTTTTGAGGAAGCCCGGGCTGCGGTAATTTCTGAATATCAGAATTACCTTGAAAAGATGTGGGTTGATCAGCTCAAAAAGAAGTACACCGTAAAGATTAATGAGAAGGGTAAGCAATACGTCTATAAACAATTGGTTCGTGCATAACGGCTGGGTATTGGCCTTTATGCTGTTGGCCTCATGCGAACTCATTCAGATGAAGCAGGAGAGCCCTACAGCAGATTCCCAGCGCACACCTGTGGCACGGGTTAACCGCGCATTTCTATACAAGGACGAATTAGGAGGTATTGTGCTCCCCGGCACCACAAAAGAGGATAGCCTAGTTCGTGTAGATGCATACGTTAACAGTTGGATCCGAAAGCAGTTATTGCTACAGGAAGCGGCCAGAAAGATAAATATTAACGAGGCTGAAGTTGAGCGAAAAATTCTGGACTACCGGTATAGCCTGATTGCCTATGAATACCAGGCGTTTTACATTAAGCAAAACCTTGATACCGCTATTGTGGCCTCTGAAATTGAAAAGTATTATAAGGAGAACCTGGACAACTTTATTCTAAAACAAAACATCGTAAGGGCAACGTTTATCAAGGTGCCGGTGTCTGCTCCACGAACCAACAAGATTAAAGAGCTTATCTTCTCTAAAAAAGAAAAGGATCTGGAAGAATTAAAATCGTATTGCCTGAGTTTCTCCACCGCCTATCATTTGGTTGATTCAACCTGGATGGTTTTCGATGAGCTGGTAAAGAATTCGCCATTGGCGGAAATTCCAAATAAAATTCAATTTCTGAAAGCCTATCCGTATTACGAGACCTCTGATGACACCTATTTATATTTTCTTCGTGTGATGGAGTACCGGATATCGGATAATATTTCACCTATTGAATTCGTTCGGGATGACATCCGCACTATTATTTTGAATAAACGCAAAGTTGGACTGGCCAGGCAATTGGAAGATGACGTTTATAAATCGGCTATGAGTGATAAAGAATTTGAAATTTTTAAGTAGAAAATTGTGAAGAAGTATTGTTACATGTTTGCCACCTTTTTAATCCTGCTGTCAGGTACGGGTGAGGTTCAGGCACAGGAAGAGCCTACTACAGGCTTTGTAGTGGATAAGATTATCGGCAAGGTTGATAACTATATTGTATTGAAGTCGGAATTAGACAAAGCGTTTCAGGAGTATGTTTCAAATGGAGGTAGTCCATCTGCGGAAACACGGTGCCAGTTTTTGGCCATGCTTCTGAGAAACAAACTGATGATGGCCAAGGCTGAAATCGACTCTATCGTAGTAGCTGATTCAGAGGTTGATGCCAATACTCAAAGAAGAATGGAAATGATTCTGGCGCAGTATGGAGGGTCGCCGGTAGACCTGGAAAATAAATTTGGCAAGACATTGGAACAAATCCGCATGGAATTACGCGATCAGATACGGGAACAAATGGTGGTGAATGAAATGCAGGGTCACATTACCAAGGATATTGCGGTTACGCCTGCGGAGGTCAGACGGTTCTTCAACAGAATTCCGAAGGACAGCCTTCCTTTCTTTTCAGCAGAAGCAGAAGTTGCTCAGATTGTTACGATTGCTAAAGTAAGTGAAAGTCAGAAAGAAGAAACAAAGCGCGAATTGATGGACATACGGAATCGCATACTGAGTGGTGAAGATTTTGCAACGTTGGCCAAAAAATATTCAGCGGATCCATCTGTAACGGTAAATGGTGGTGATATGGGATTTGTTGGCCGCGGTATGATGGTGCCCGAATTTGAAGCTGCTTCGTTCAAGTTAAAGCCGGGTGAAATTTCAAACCCGGTAGAAACCTCATTTGGTTTACACATTATCCAATTATTAGAACGTAGGGGTAATGAGTATCATTCGCGTCATATATTAATGTCACCTTCTCCTTCACCCGAAGATCTGGAAGATGCCAGAAAGTACTTAGACAGTCTTCGTACCTTAATTGTTGAGGAGAAACTTACTTTTCAAAAGGTTGCCAAGGAATACTCTGATGACGTAGAGACAAAAGGTAACGGTGGATTCTTTATTGATGCAGGTGACGGAAGTCGAATAGCCGTTGATGAACTTGATCCGGTGGTTTTCTTTGCCATTGATTCCATGGAGGTAGGCGATATCTCAGCACCTCTGGTTTACCGTACCGAGATCGGCAAGGAGGCCGTACGCATCCTGTATTACAAATCACGGATGCCTCCCCATCAGGCTTCCCTTAAAGACGATTGGCAGCGCATTCAAATGGCAACCCTGAGTGAAAAGCAAAATCGCGCCCTGGAGAAGTGGTTTGATAAGGCCCGCAAAGATGTTTTTATCAGCATTGATCCGGACTATGATTATTGCGGTATTCTGAATGAATGACGTTCATGTAAAATGCCAGCTATCATAAGCGCATTTGCATTAGGTTTGTTAAAATAGTGTTTACTCATGACAAAATTTGCATCGGATGTTGAAGCCGCTGATTCGTTGGCGCTAACGTATAAGAACCTCGCCAAAGAGATTTCAAAAGTTATTATTGGGCAGGATGAAGTAGTGCGCTTTGTACTAACGGGTATTTTTTGTCAGGGTCACTCCTTACTGATTGGAGTGCCAGGTCTTGCTAAAACATTGTTGGTACAAACTATTGCTACTGCGCTCGACCTACAATTTAAGCGCATTCAGTTTACGCCAGACCTAATGCCTTCGGATATCATAGGTGCAGAAACTATGGATAAAGAACGGAACTTTAAATTTGTAAAAGGTCCTGTGTTTGCCAACATTGTATTGGCCGATGAAATAAACCGAACCCCGCCCAAAACGCAAGCCGCCTTACTGGAATCCATGCAGGAATATGCGGTGACCATTGCCGGTGTACGTTATGAATTGCCCAAACCGTTTTTTGTATTGGCTACCCAAAACCCCATTGAGCAGGAAGGAACGTATCCCTTGCCCGAAGCGCAGCTCGACCGGTTTATGTTTGATATTCAGTTAACCTATCCTTTGTTTGCCGATGAAGTGGAGGTTGTGAAAAACACTACAACCGATGAACCCCGAACGGTAAACAAATCCCTTACAGCAGAAGAAATAATGGAATACCAGCATTTGGTGCGCAGGGTGCCAGTGCCGGACAATGTTATTGAATATGCGGTACGCCTCGCGAATAAAACAAGGCCGGGTACAACCGGGGCTTCGCCTGCAGCAAATGAATACCTGGAGTGGGGGGCAGGCCCGCGGGCTTCTCAATTTTTAATATTGGGCGCTAAATGCAATGCATTGTTTAACGGAAAATACTCACCCGATATGGAAGATGTGCGCGCCATTGCCAAACCGGTGTTGCGTCATCGAATGGTACGCAACTTCAAAGCTGAAGCGGAGGGGATAACGATTGATGGATTGATTGATAAACTACTCGATTAATCAGTTCAGAATATCATCCGTAATCGTCAATAAATTTCCATTTAATAGTGTCTGATACTGCCGTAACGGTCGCCAGGCAATGCCAGCTGTGGGTATACCGTCCCAGTTGAACGTTGAACTACAGCACACATCCTGCAAAAATAAATTTGAGGTATGAACTTCCACCGTAGCACAAGCCTGATTGGGTTGGTAGGAGCAATTGCGTTCAAAGGCCAGGTAGGTAGATGCATTTTTTTTATGCAGAATGATCCCACGCACTCCGGCATTTATGTAGACATAACCTACGGTGTTTAAATCGATATATTGGGGCAGGGAAAGGTTGATTTCAATGGGCTGGAAAAATACGATGGGGATCGGATCGTCAAACAAATCAGGTGTACAGCAGACTAAAAGCGCAGTAAGTAAAATGGTCAGGAGTTTTGGCGTGTGGTAGTGCTCAACATTTCCAGACTTACCATTCTCAACAGACTCCGGATGATCGTTATTTTTTTGTGTAGTCATAAAAACCCTTCCCGCTTTTTCTTCCATGATGCCCGGCATTTACTTTTTGTTGTTGTATCCGGCTCGGCCTGAATTTTGGTTCCTGATGAAAGGCATGGTAAATAGAAGTTGTAACCGAAAAATTTGTATCCACTCCAATTAAGTCCATCAATTCAAAAGGGCCCATTTTAAATCCTGCCGATTTCATTAGGGTATCAATTGTTTTAATATCGGATACATTTTCTTCCAGTAACTTCAGTGCCTCCACATAGTAATGCCTTGCCACACGGTTAACGATGAAACCGGGTGAATCTTTTGCCAATACAGCAGTTTTTCCAAGTTTTTCTGCGAATTGTTTCAGCAGATCAACGGTTTCCGTACCGGTGCCTGCCCCACTGATGATTTCAACCAGCTTCATGATGGGTGCAGGATTGAAGAAATGCAGACCGGCAAACCGTTCCGGATTCTTTAATGCCGCAGCAATTTGCGTTACCGGAATAGAAGAAGTATTTGTGGTGAGTACACAGCGCTCATTATTTATTTCTACGAGTGTAGCAAACAATTTCTTTTTTATATCAAGATTTTCAACAGCGGCCTCTATTATTAAATCGGCCTTGAATTGTTGAAGATCAGGGTGAGGCTTAATTCTCGCCAATGCCTGTTCTTTTTCTGTTGACTGAATCCTACCTTTTTCAACTGCTGTATTCAAGGACTTTTCAATAAGAGAAATGCCTTTTGAAATAAATTCGGGTTGGATATCGTATAACAGTACATCAAATCCAGCAACAGCACACACCTGAGCAATGCCTTGCCCCATAGTGCCGGCACCAGCAATACCTACGGTTTTGATGTTATCGAGGCTCATGTCATTCTTAAATTACTGTGTGAAATTGTTTCAGGAAGCGAATATCATTTTCGGAATACAACCGCAGATCGTTAACCTGGTAGCGTAACATGGTAACACGCTCTATACCCATACCAAAGGCAAAGCCCGTAAACTCTTCAGGATCAATGCCGCAGTTTTTCAACACATTAGGATGCACCATGCCGGAACCCGCAATTTCTACCCACCCGGTGTGCTTGCACACATTGCAACCATCGCCTTTGCAGATCAAACAGGAGATATCAATTTCCGCACTGGGTTCTGTAAAGGGAAAGAAAGACGGACGAAACCGAATTTTAATGTCTTTGCCGTACATCTCTTTCGCAAAGTGATACAGGGTTTGTTTTAAATCGGCAAAGCCAACATTGCGATCTACATAAAGGCCCTCTATCTGATGAAAGAAACAATGCGCCCGTGCGGAGATAGCTTCGTTCCGGTACACACGACCCGGCATAATGGCACGCAGGGGAGGCTTTTGTTTTGTCATGAGCCTGATCTGTACATTAGAAGTATGCGTGCGCAAAAGCATGTCCGGATTTTTCTCAACGAAGAACGTATCCTGCATTTCGCGTGCCGGGTGGTTCTCCGGAAAATTCAAGGCTGAGAAATTATGCCAGTCATCTTCTATCTCTGGTCCATCGGCTACATTAAAACCGAGTCGTTCAAATATTTCAATAATCCGGTTACGGGTTAAGGTAAGGGGATGCTGATTACCTACTTTATTTGGAATGGGTGGTAGCGTCAAATCAATGTCAACCGATGTGGAGGAAGAACTCGCCAGCAGATCAGTCAGCGCTTGTAATTTCTGTTCAGCGGCTTGTTTGAGTTCATTTAAAATTTTGCCTACCTTCTTTTTTTCTTCCGGGGGCATTTTCTTGAGTTCTTCAAAGAGCTCGCTGATGATGCCCTTCTTACTGATATATTTTAATCGGTATTGTTCAACACCTTGCTTGTCTGAAGCTGTGAAGTTTTCAACTTCTATACCCAATGCTTTTATTCGATCTTCCATAGTTTTCAGTGTGACAAAAATACGCTTTTAAGGCTAAACCGTGGTGTCATCTTTATTCAGCCTGGTCAGGATTAGTTGGTCCAGTACAACGCTCAAGGCAATGGATAACAGCACTACTACCAGCAGCAGATAATTGTCATTTACCCCACGAAGAAAAATGGCCATTGCGATGTATAATACCTGCATCAGACTGAGAAGAATGGTGGTTTTGCTATGCGAAAATCCGATACGCATAATGCTGTGATGGATATGACTTTTATCGGGTGTGAAGGGCGATTGTTTACGGGCTAACCGCAGAATGAATATGCGCATGGTATCAACTAGTGGCACAATAATGAAACACACTGCAGGCGCTACTGAAGCGGTAAAGCGAAAGTCATGATCAACAGGCAGGGTATAGTTGTAGTTGATAAAATGAATGGCGGTTATGGAAAGCATCATACCCACCACCAGTGCACCGGTATCGCCCATAAAAATTTTTGAAGGTTCCCAATTGTAAATAAGAAAGGCGATAAGGGCTCCAAGCATACCAAAAGAGAGGATGGCAAAAACACCATCGCCCGCCAGAGCAAACCAACTGCCAAAAGCAAGCAGTGAAATACTTGCAATGCTGGCAGCCAGTCCGTCAAGCCCATCAATCAAATTGAATGAGTTGGTGATAACAATAATTGTGAAGATGGTGATGACATAGCTCATCACCATAGGTATTTCGTAAATACCGAGTAATCCGTACATGGAATTCAACCGAAGATCAAACAGGAAAATCAGAATGGTGGCGGCTACCAGTTGCCCGATCAGTTTCATGTAGGGCTTTAAGGGCACCAGGTCATCACGCACACCGATAAAAAAAACCATGAACAATGAGATTAGAATCATGCGGATATCCTTCCAGTTCTCAATGTCTGTCCAAATGAGTGAACCGATGAAGAACCCAATAAAAATGGCAATACCACCCATAGAAGGCGTTACTTTCTTATGAATTTTCCTTCGGCCTGGAATATCTACCAGATTTTTCTCTAGTGAATATTTAATGATCACGGGAATAATCAGAAAACAAATCACGAACGATGTAACAGCAGCCGCTAAAGGGATAGCCATAGATTTAGATCTAGGGGTAAAATTAAGGATTAAAAGGGGCGGACATGCCCACCGCTATAAAAAATATACGGATAGTCCGAAAACATGAGGCTGTTTCAAAAGTCATTCTGTCATCGCGGCCCTGAGCCGCGATCTTCGGTTACGCTATGGTAAAAGGGATTCCGGGTCAAAGCCCGGAATGACATTTCAATTTTTTTGACTTTTGAGACAGCCACATCGTTCCGACTCTGAACTTTCAATGAGATGCCGGCTCATAGGCCGGCATGACAATTAGGTATGTTTACGGACTATCCGAAAAAATATTGCCGAATTAGTTGGGCGATGTAGGTTACCTCTTCATTTTTTAGCTCAGGGTATAGCGGAAGTGAAAGTACAGTGTTTTGCAGCTGAGCGGTTACTGGAAATTCTGCTTCCAAATGATGCAAATGCCTGTATGCTGGTGTGAAGGGTAGTCCTTTCGGATAATGGATGAGCGTTTCAACACCATGTTCAGCCAGGTATTTTTTCAGTGAATCGCGATACGATGTTTGAATACAGAAGATATGATAGGTGTGAGTAGAATCTGGATATTCGTTGGGAAGTACAAGTTGGGAAACGTCCGCCAGTAAGTATTTATAGCTGTTCGCAAGCGCAACTCGTCTCGCATTCCAATCCTTCAAGTGTTTTAGTTTTATGGATAATATAGCGGCCTGCAGCGTGTCCATTCTGCTGTTCATTCCTTCCAGTTCATGATCATCTTTTATCAACGCACCATGATTACGCAGTCTTCGCATTTTCTCAGTCAAAGCGGCATCGTGTGTAAGGATGCAACCGGCATCACCGTAGGCACCAAGATTTTTAGTTGGATAGAAACTGAATGCAGAAGCAATACCGATTGTGCCGGCAAGTTTATTTTTTTCTTTGGTAAGATGAGCCTGGGCGCAATCCTCGATCAGATAAATATTTCTTTCTTCACATATTTTTTTCAGCTCTTGGGTGGGCGCAGCCTGTCCATATAAGTGAACCGCAATCACAGCTTTGGTTTTTGAACTGATCTTTTTTAAAAGTTGCTGTGTGTCAATGGTGTAATAACCAGGATTGACATCGCAGAATACCGGATGTGCACCAGTCAGGGAAATCACTTCTGCTGAGGGCATACAGCCAAAAGCGGGGGTTATCACTTCATCACCTGCTTTAATGTTAAGTGCTTTAAGAATAATGAACAGTGAATCTGTGCCATTGCCTGTACTGATGCAGTGTGGCATACCCAACAGTGCGGCAAAATCTTCTTCAAATTTTTTTACGGGAGCTCCACCAATAAATTGTGCGTGCTGAAAAACAGACTGAACAGCCTGATCAATTTCCGCCCGGATGGATTTGTATTGTAGTCCTAGATTTAAAAAAGGAATATGCACCCCCTAAAGTTAGTGGCTTTTCAGCAGTTTTTGTTCCCAGGCCCAGGCATGTTTAAGGGCAGCTTCCATGGAGTATTTCGCTGACCACTTCAATACACTATTCACTTTTGTTGGGTCTGCATACACTTTTTCTACATCGCCCGGCCTGCGTGGGCCGATAACGAATGGAAGGGGAGCGCCAGTTGCCCGGATAAAGGTATTCACCAATTCAAGAACGGAAGCACCTTTACCTGTTCCGACATTGAAAGCATCATACACATTTTTGCGTGAATCTTTCACGAGAAACTCCAATGCTTTCACATGTACTTCGGCCAGATCAACCACATGGATAAAATCCCGTATACAGGAGCCGTCCGGGGTAGTGTAGTTGTTGCCAAAGACAGTAAGTTTTTTTCGTAAGCCAGCCGCAGTTTGTGTGATAAAGGGCACCAGATTGTTCGGTACACCAATAGGAAGTTCACCCATAAGTGCGCTGGGGTGTGCCCCAATGGGGTTAAAATAACGGAGAGATATTATGCGAAAGCCCGTTGTATGTACGTCTTCTAATATTCGCTCACAAAGTTGCTTGGTAGCGCCATAGGGCGATTCGGCCCGCTTGAAAGGTGCACGCTCATCAACCGGAATTTTATCTGGCTGACCGTAAACCGTACATGAAGATGAAAAGATAAAATCTTTAACCCCATGCTCTTCCATAACTTCCAGTAAAGTGAGCAGTGAGCCAACATTGTTATGATGGTATAGCAACGGTTTCTGCACCGATTCACCCACTGACTTGAAGGCAGCAAAGTGCATGACACAACTGAACGGTCCTTGTGTTTTAAATACGAAGTTCAGAAAATTTTTATCGCGGCAATCGCCCTCGTGAAAGTTTGGAACCTTGCCTGTTATCTTATGTATACCTGCCAAAAGTGTTTTATCGCTGGCTGAAAGATTATCAATGATAACCGGTTCATAACCAGCCGCCATCAACTCAACAACGGTGTGCGCACCGATGTACCCCGCTCCACCTGTTACCAATATTTTTGTTGAGTTACTCATGTACAGCCTATAATCTTGACGTTGCAAAATCGCGATCCAGAAATCCTTTTACATCGTAGATAACGGTATTATTCTGCTTAACGGCATTCCAATCTATTGATTTAAATTCCGCATGGCCTACGGCTAATACTATAGCATGGTATTTTTTGGAAAGTTTATTCACTAACGACAATCCATATTCGTGTTCTACTTCTTTGTTATCAGCCTGCGGATCGTATATATCCACGTTTGTTCCGTAGCTTTTCAATTCACGGATTACGTCAACTACTTTACTATTTCGGATATCCGGACAATTTTCTTTAAAGGCTATACCGAGTACAAGGATGTCGCTGCCGTAAACAGGAAGTTGATTTTTAGCCATGAGTTTAATCACATTGCCAGCAATGTGTGCCCCCATATTATCATTGATTCTCCTTCCGGCCAGAATTACTTCCGGATGATAGCCAAGACTCTCGGCCTTATAGGTGAGGTAATAGGGATCAACACCAATACAATGTCCGCCAACCAGTCCGGGTTTAAAAGGTAGAAAGTTCCACTTCGTTGCGGCTGCTTCCAGCACTTCATGGGTATCGATCCCCATCTTATCAAAGATCAGTGCAAGCTCATTTACAAATGCGATGTTGATATCACGCTGGGCATTTTCAATAACCTTCGCAGCCTCAGCCACCCGAATAGAGGAGGCTTTGTAGGTACCAGCGGTGATAACTTTACGATAGAGCAGATCAACTTTATCGGCCACTTCTGTTGTGCTTCCGCTTGTAACTTTTTTAATGGTAGTAACGCGGTGGAGCTTATCGCCAGGATTAATTCGCTCGGGAGAATATCCACAAAAGAAATCAACGTTGTACTTCAAACCGCTTATCTGCTCAATAATGGGGACACAATCTTCTTCCGTGCAACCGGGGTAAACCGTTGATTCATAAATCACGATGTCTCCTTTTTTAATAACAGCTCCAACGGTTTTACTGGCGCTTTGCAAGGGGCGAAGATCCGGTTTACGATATTCATCAACCGGTGTGGGAACCGTTACGATAAAGTAGTTCGCGGATTTCAAATCATTTAGCTCATGCGAATACGTAAGTTTCGATGAGGCCTTCAGTTCATGATCCTCTACTTCGCGTGTCCGATCATGTCCATTTTTCAGCTCCTCGATACGCTCTTTATTGATATCAAAGCCAACAACATCCATCACTTTTCCGAACTCTACGGCTAATGGCAACCCTACATAACCCAATCCTATGATTCCAATTTTATCCATGTACTATCTTATTTCTTGATCTTATAATACTCCACATACCAATCAATGAATTTACCGATCCCTTCTTCAATGGGTGTTGCGGGTTTAAATCCGGCATCGCGCATGAGGTCATCTACATCGGCATATGTTTCAGGAACATCGCCATCCTGAAGGGGCATAAAATTCTTTACCGCTTGCTTTCCCAGTTTTTCTTCAATTACTTCGATGAATCGCAGCAGTTCAACAGGGTTGTTGTTGCCAATATTGTAAATCTTATAGGGGGCAAAGCTTGTGGCCGGATCGGGCCTGTTACCATCCCACTGTGTATTTGGTTTTGGTGCAAGTGGAATTAATCGCGTAATTCCTTCCACAATGTCGTCAATGAAAGTGAAATCCCGTTTCATCTTCCCATGATTATACACTTCAATTGGTTTACCCTCAACAATAGCTTTGGTGAAGATAAACAATGCCATGTCTGGTCGGCCATACGGGCCATATACCGTAAAAAAGCGTAAGCCTGTTGTTGGAAGATTGTAAAGTGCGGAGTATGTATGCGCCATCAACTCATTCGACTTCTTGGAGGCCGCATATAGGGATATGGGATGATCTACATTGTGGTGTACCGAGAACGGCATTTTTTTGTTTGCGCCATACACTGAACTGGATGATGCATAAACCAGATGCTCAACCTTATTATGTCTGCAGGCTTCCAGAATGTTTAAGAATCCATGCATGTTGCTTTCCAGATAGGCGTAAGGGTTGGTAAGTGAATACCGCACACCGGCTTGAGCTGCCAGGTTTACTACATACCCGTAATGACCCGTTGAAAAAATATGGTCGATAGCCTTTTTATCCGTCAACTCTGCCTCAACAAAGCTGAAGCCCGGGATTTGTTTCAAAATGTCCAGCCGGGAATGCTTCAGGCGCACATCGTAATAGTCATTCAGGTTGTCGGTTCCGGTAACCCGGTACCCCTCCGCACATAAGCGCTTGCTTAAATGAAAACCGATAAAGCCGGCTGCACCGGTAACCAAAACTGTCTTTTTGCTGCTCATCAGGTCCATTCAAAAGGAGTGCAAAACTAATAATTTATGAGCTTAGACCGTTATTTTGGACTGATTTTCAATAAACTTGCGCAACCCTTGAATCAGCATCATTGAACATAAACATTATCATTCAGCTTCTCCGAAAGGAGTTTATACTGGAGCTCAGGCGTAAGTCGGTTATTGCCGGATTAGGACTATACTTGTTTAGCCTGATTTTTATTTGTTACCTCACCTTCAACCTGAGGGAGAATTCCATCAGCCCGTATACCTGGTCAGCTTTGTTTTGGCTTACCATATTGTTTTCGGTGGTGAACAGTGTGGCCAAAAGCTTTATTGGTGAGAAAAAGGGTGTATTCATTTACCTGTACACCGTGGCAAGTCCTCAACAAATATTTGTTTCAAAAATCATTTATAATATGCTGTTGTGCTGGCTAATTGCGTTGGTTGGCTATGCACTTTTTTCTGTTTTCATTTTCAATCCGGTTCAGGATCAAGGGGTTTTTCTGGCCGTACTGCTGCTGGCTACCATCGGATTTTCAACTTCATTGAGTTTAATTTCAGGCATTGCTTCTAAAGCCAACAACAGCAACGTATTAATGGCAGTGCTGAGTTTTCCGGTGGTTATTTCAATTTTACTGATGGCTGTACGCGCCACAAAAAATGCATTGGATGGAATTGACCGCGCGGCCAGTAGCGATGAGTTGTTAAACCTTATTGCCATAAATTGTATTGCAGGAGCATTGGGGTACATTCTGTTCCCGTATATTTGGCGCAGTTAAGAATTAATTTTCAATTCGCTGATTCTCAATAGAATTGGCTAATTGGCTAATTGTGCATTGAATGAAAGTCTGGTTAAAAATAGTTGCTGTAATACTGCTGATTTATGTCCATGCTGCAGGTCTTCTTATGGACGTACCCCGGTTAAGTATTCTTAATGAGACAGTTCGTGCCCTGTACTTTCATGTACCCATGTGGTTTGGTATGGTATTACTTTACCTGATGTCGGTGTATTATGCCATTCGATACTTACGAAACCCGGTTTCTGATTTTGATGTTAAGTCGGTATCCTATGCACATACAGGTACCGCCTTTGGAGTTTTGGGAATGGTTACCGGCATGCTGTGGGCAAACTATACCTGGGGCTCACCCTGGCACGGTGATCCAAAACAAAACGGTGCCGCTATAGCACTGTTGGTTTACCTGGCCTATTTCGTACTTCGTGGTTCACTAGACAATGAAGAGCAACGTGCTCGATTAAGTAGCGTGTATAACATCTTTGCTTTTGCAGCCATGATTCCGCTCATCTTTATCATTCCCCGCCTCACCAGCAGCATGCACCCGGGGAGCGGGGGTAATCCGGGCTTCAATGCCTATGATCTGGACAGTCGCATGCGGTTGATTTTTTATCCGGCCGTTATCGCCTGGTTTTTAATAGGATTATGGATTGTCTCCTTGCGTGTCCGAATCAAAAAAGTGGAAGAAAAAATTATCGACAGAGAATGAAAAATATGGTCATCAGAATTACAGGATTATTGCTATTACTTATAACCCGTATTGGTTTCGCCCAACAAGAAGTTGAAATGGCCGACACCATGCGTTCGGAAGGTAAAATCTACGTGATTGTTGCCATTGTGCTTATTGTACTGGCCGGGCTGGTGGTTTACCTGTTTATGCTCGACAGGAAAGTAAAAAACCTTGAAGATCGGCTGAAATAAATCATTTTAAGACTTAATGCGGGTGATTAAAGTCACTGGATTTACGTTGTTTTTGGGTTAATTTTGATTGGATTTAAGCAGGGGAGTACCATGAAAAAGTCACACATTTTTATCATCATTGTGATCGCTGTTGCGGTGGGTATAATTGTTTCTTCTACCAAAGACGCCAGCACTTACGTAACCTTTACGGAGGCGTATCAAATGGCCTCTTCGGGGCGATCAAACAGCATTCATGTAGTAGGTGTGTTAAAGAAGGATACCGGTGGAAAGGTAGTGGGTATTGAACCTGGTCAGGACAAAGTATCTTTTTCATTTATTTTGGTCGATGCGGATGAAAGGGAGCAACAAGTATTCTACAATCAGCCCATGCCACAGGATTTTACACGATCCGAAAATGTAGTTGTCATTGGTAGCTATAAAGGTGATAATTTCTATGCAGAGAAAATCCTCCTCAAATGTCCATCGAAATACCAGGAACAAACGCTGAATGCTGGTGTTTAATTTATTTTAATGTCAAGTTTATTGTTTTCGATTTTTTATCAGCACATCACCAAAATCGTAAATCGTAAATCGTAAATCGTAAATCGTAAATTGGAAATGATTCACTATTTCATTGGTAACCTCGGGCATTTTTTTGTTATTACTTCGTTTGTTGCTGCCCTCGTTGCATTCTTCTCCTACTTTAAAGCAACTGTTACGGAAGACATTGTAAAAAAGGAAGGGTGGCTTCTTAATGGCAAGATTAGTTTTTATGTTCATGCGCTGGCCGTATTGGGAATTGTTGTTACCCTGTTTCTAATTATCAAGAATCATTATTTCGAATACCATTATGCCTATAGCCATTCCGATAAGAAACTTCCCGCGCATTATTTAATATCCACGTTTTGGAACGGCCAGGAAGGAAGCTTTTTATTATGGATGTTTTGGCATGCTGTGCTGGGGATTGTTATCATTCTCACCAACAAGTTTTGGGAGGGGCCCGTAATGACAGTATTCTCCGTTGTTCAGGCGTTTCTTGCCTCCATGATTTTGGGTGTTGTTTTGCCCGGACTGGAATTGAAGATTGGAAGCTCACCATTTATTCTGCTTCGCGATGCCATGCCCGATCCCATCTTCACTGTTCAACCTGATTTTATTCCGCAGGATGGCTCAGGCTTGAACCCGCTTCTCCAGAATTATTGGATGGTCATCCATCCGCCTACCTTGTTCCTGGGTTTTGCGGCAACCCTTGTTCCATTTTCATTTTGCATTGCCGGTTTGTGGCTGAAGCGTTACCATGAATGGGTTCGGCCGGCTTTACCATGGTCGTTGTTTGCCGGTGCTGTTCTTGGTCTTGGAATTTTAATGGGCGGATACTGGGCGTATGAAACGCTGAACTTTGGCGGCTATTGGAACTGGGATCCGGTAGAGAATGCAGTGTACGTACCATGGTTAATTCTCATTGCATCTATTCACACCATGATTACCTATAAGAATAGTGAAACCGCGTTGAAGGCTTCCATTATTCTGGTTATTTCTGTTTTCATTCTTATTCTCTATTCAACCTTTTTAACCCGGAGTGGTGTATTGGGTGATGCTTCCGTGCATTCGTTTACTGATTTAGGTCTTTCCGGCCAGTTGTTGCTCTACCTGCTTTTCTTTTTGGTGGGGGCAATTGTGTTGGCTATCATCCGGTGGAAGAAAATACCGTCATCCAAAACGGAGATATCAACCTATTCACGCGAATTCTGGATTTTCATTGGGGCAACGGTTTTGTGTTTAATGGGCTTTCAGGTACTGGTGCCTACGTCATTTCCCGCCTGGAACCAACTGGTTGAGTCGTTTGGCGGCATCTCCAATATTGCCCTTCCGGGCGATCAGGTGGAGTACTTCTCGAAATTTCAGATCTGGTTTGCCATTGCCATTGGTTTCCTCTCTGCAATTGGACAGTTTTTCTGGTGGAAGAAAATCGACCGCAAAGCGTTAGTTAACCAGCTTTTCATTCCGTTTGTGTCAGCCTTACTGGGTGCCTTGATCATAATCAACATTGCCCGTGTTTATAATTTCGGGTATGTACTTTTGCTGTTTGCCGGAATGTTCACCGTTATCGCCAACGGTAAAATTCTGTATTCAATTTTAAAATCAAACCCCGGGCTTTCAGGTGGTGCGGTGGCGCACATTGGCGTAGGCCTCATGCTGGTAGGCATACTGTTTTCTTCAGGTTATTCTACGGTAGTTTCGCTGAACAATACGGGCATGCTGATTTCTCGTCAGTTAAGTGAAGACTTTAATCGTGAAAATCTTTTGCTCTTTGTTCATGAGCCACGCGATATGGCGGGTTATCAGATTGAATACATTGGCGAGCGAATTGAGCCTCGCTATAAAAGTGGGTATATAAAGAAATCGGATGTTGACTATACCGATGATCCGTATACAGTTGTTGCGAAACGTGATATCACCTTTAAAAACAGATTGTTGTATAAAACGGGTGAGCGTTTTGAAATAAATCCCGAGAATACCTTTTACGAGATTGAATTCAGAAAAAATGGTAACGTGGTTTTTGTTCAGTACCCACGCCTTCAGGTGAATCCCCGGTTTGGCAATATGGCTTCTCCGGATATCAACCGAAAGGCTACACTGGATTTGTACACCCACATTTCAGCGCCTATGACGGAAGAAGCCAAGGAGGATTGGAGTGAGCCCGAAGAAATGACCTTGAAGCGCACCGCTCAGTTTTTTGCAAATGATTATGTGGCCACGGTGGAGAGTCTCAAACGGGTGTATGAAATTGGCGGACAACCTATTGATTCATCCTTCGTAGCCATTAAGGCGGATGTGTTGGTACGTGGCGAGAAGCAGGATTATACTGCGGAGCCTATATTAATTATTGGAGCGCAATCGCGTGGAGGAATTATCCCAGGCATTATTCCCGAGTTGGGTTTGAAAATTACGCTGATGAATGTACATCCTCAAACGGATGAGCTTACGCTTAATATTTACTCCCGTCAAAAGGACTGGGTAGTAATTAAGGCACTGGAAAAGCCTTTTGTAAATATTTTATGGATTGGTACCCTGGTGCTCATGGCAGGATTCAGCATTGCGATGGTTCGCAGGTTCCGGGAATTCAAGTTGATGAAGGCGAAAGGTCAGGAATAGGATGACCTCAAAAAAATAAGAGCCCGAATTTCTTCGGGCTCCTGCAAGCAGATTGGAAATAATTAATGGTGTAAATATACTCAGTGGATTAAATCGAAGAGCTTTCTTCTGTAGCTTTTTCCACGGGTTGATCAATTGTACTAGTAACGGTTGGTTGCTCGCGATGCTTTTCTTTAAAAAACCTCTTTTGCATAATAAGTATCGTAACCACGCCCAGAAAAATTGAGGAGTCAGCTATGTTGAACACGGGGCTGAAAAATTCGAAATATCGCCCACCTAAAAATGGAACCCATTCCGGCCAAACAAAATCAAAAATCGGAAAATAGAGCATATCAATTACCTGACCGTGAAACCAGGCCGTAGGTGCATCGGCAGGGGCATTGTTCAGTAACACACCATAAAATGTACTGTCAATTACATTTCCTACAGCACCACCTAATATTAAACCCATGCACCACAGAAACCCACTGTGCATATTGCGCTCCGTCATCTTCCACAAATACCAGGAGATACCAAACATGGCCCCAATGCGAAAGATGGTGAGTGCCAGTTTGCCAAATTCATTCTCCCATTTAATACCAAAGGCCATGCCCGGGTTAAGCAGGTAATGAATGCGGAACCATTCACCGATAACATTAATCTCTTCGTGGAGGTACATGTTATTGAACACCAGCATTTTGGAGGTTTGATCAATTACCACAATCATGAAGGCAAGAAGGAAGTAGCGCAAGACGTCCATGTAGTCAACTTTATTTTATAACCCGAATCAAAACTTTTAATATACTTTCATCCATATCGACTTCCGCTGCATTGGCCACAGTGTCTTTTATCTCAAGACTTACCGCCTGTGTTTCAGTGCTAATATATTGCTTAAATTCTGAAATGGCTGCTGTCATAGCCTCACCGTTGCGCTCCACTTCAATGGAAATTTTATCCAACACCTCAAGCCCCATGTCTTTACGCAGGTTTTGAATCCGGTTAACAAAATCACGTGCAATACCTTCGCGCTTCAAGTCATCGGTTAAGGTTACATCCAGGGCAACGGTAATGCTCCCTGCACTGGCTACCGCCCAACCCGGAATATCTTCTGAGCTAATCAATACATCGTCAAGCACCAAATCAAAACCACCTTTATTCAGCACGCCTGTTTTTTCAATAGTAGTGATCTCCTCTTTGCTAAAGGAATTTATTACCGCAGATACCTCTTTCATTTTAGGGCCGTATTGTTTACCGAGCTTGGCAAAGTTTGGTTTTACCTTCTTCACCAAAAGCCCCGAGGTATCATCAATATATTGAATCTCCTTAACGTTCACTTCCGATTTGATGATCGATTCTACTGTTTTTACACGCTGCGCAAATTTCTCATCCAACACCGGTAGTAAAACTTTCTGCAAAGGAGTTCGCACTTTTATCTTACTGTTTTTTCGGATAGAATGAACTAGCGAACTGATCTGCTGGGCGTAATCCATTGACTTTTCCAGTTCATTATCCTTCCTGTTTTGCTCAGCCTTGACCAACAAGGTATGATGAATTGAGTCGACTTTCAGCGGTGTATTAAACTGTACCGCACGATCACGAATGTTATCCGTAAGACTTTTGTATAGCCATTCGCTGAAGAAAGGCGCAATTGGCGACATGAGTTGTGCCGTTACCATCAAACATTCATAAAGGGTTTCGTAGGCAGCGCGCTTATCCTCAGACAAATGTGCGTTTGCCTCCGCTTTAACTACCGTGTCGGTTGCGGAGGGTTGCCAGAAACGTTTACGATTCAGACGTACGTACCAGTTGGATAAATGATCATTGACAAAATCCTGAATGGCCCGCGCTGCCTTGGTTGGCTCATAGTCGTTATAAGCTGCGGTTACTTCTTCAATCAGGTTTTGTTCTTTGGTTAATATCCATTGGTCGAGCGGGGCGAGCTTTTCAAACGGAACATTATTCATTTCATCCTTCACAAAGCCATCAATGTTTGCATACAAGGCAAAAAAGGAATATGTATTAATAAGTGTTCCGAAAAACCTTCGCTGTGTTTCGGTGATGCCGTCAAAGTCAAATTTCAGGTTATCCCAGGGCGGTGCGTTTTCAATCATGTACCAACGCACCACATCAGGGCCGTACTTCGAAAGCGTTTCAAACGGGTTGACCACATTGCCCTTGCTCTTCGACATTTTATTGCCCGATTTGTCAAGCACGAGTCCATTGGAGATTACATTCTTAAACGCAACCTTGTCGAACAACATAACCGCAATAGCATGTAAGGTAAAGAACCAGCCACGGGTTTGGTCAACGCCTTCGGCAATAAAATCAGCTGGATAACTTTGTTCAAAAACATCCTTGTTCTCAAAAGGATAATGCCACTGGGCATACGGCATAGCGCCACTGTCGAACCACACATCAATTAAATCCGGTTCGCGGTACATCGGTTGGCCGGAATCGCTTACTAAAATAATTTCATCGACATATGGTCTGTGCAAATCCATGATCCATGGTCCATGGTCCATGGTCTTTTGCATGAATCCGGCTTTAATTGCCTTTTCGACCTCTTTCTTTAATTCAGTCTGTGAGCCAATACAAATTTCTTCTTTCCCATCCTTTGTTCGCCAAATGGGTAATGGTGTGCCCCAGAACCGTGAACGCGATAAGTTCCAGTCTACCAGGTTTTCCAACCAATTGCCAAAACGGCCGGTGCCGGTTGACTCCGGTTTCCAGTTGATGGTTTTATTCAATTCAACCATGCGATCTTTCAGCGCAGTAGTTTTTATAAACCACGAGTCGAGCGGGTAATACAATATGGGTTTATCTGTACGCCAGCAATGCGGATAGGTGTGTTCGTACTTCTCCACTTTGAAGGCTTTGTTTTCTTCTTTTAAAATGATAGAGATGATTACATCGGTGGATTTATAATCTGGGTGCGATTCATCTTCCTCTGTATAATTCTTTACAAAGAAGTCGTTTTCGGTTAGCGCTTTATGTGTTTTGATTTTATACCGCTCAACTCCTTCTTTCAGTTTAGCTCCGATTTCCTTTATGAATTTTCCCTGCTTATCAACCGTGGGGAGTTCGTTATCGGCTTCATCGCGAATCGTTAATGGAGGAATACCGTGTTGTTTCGATACACGGAAGTCATCGGCACCAAAGGTGGGTGAGGTGTGTACTACTCCGGTACCATCCTCAGTGGTAACAAAATCACCGGCCACTACCTGAAAGGCTTTGTCAGCCTCGTATAACGGTTGAATGTAAGGCATGAGTTGTTGGTAGCGGATACCTACAAGTTTTTTGCCCTGAAATTCCTGAATAACTTCAAACGGAATGGATTTATCGCCAGGCTTGTAATCTTCCAGTTTAAGGTCTTTATTCTTTTCAGAAAAATATTTTACAACAAGATCTTTAGCGAGAACAACACTCACTGGTTTAAAGGTGTACGGGTTAAAGGTGCTGATTTGAACGTAGGTGATTCTTTCGCCTATGGCTAAGGCTGTGTTAGAAGGGAGCGTCCATGGAGTTGTTGTCCAAGCTAGTATGCAAACTTCCCCCTGTCCACCCTGCAGGGGGGATGAAAGGGGGGTGTAAAGAAACTCCGATTTCGCATCGCGCTTAACCTTAAACTGCGCTACGATAGACGTGTCCTTCACATCCTTGTAGCAGCCCGGTAAATTCAATTCGTGTGAACTTAAGCCTGTTCCTGCAGCAGGTGAATAGGGCTGAATAGTATAGCCTTTATAAAGTAATCCCTTATTGTAAAATTGTTTTAGTATCCACCACAGGGTCTCAATGTATTTTGAATCGTAGGTGATGTATGGATCATCTAGGTCAACCCAGTAGCCCATTTTCATGGTCAGGTCGTCCCATTGATCTTTGTACTTCATTACCGTTTCGCGGCACTTCTGGTTGTATTCTTCAATGGAGATTCCTGCCCGACCGGCAGGCGGGTTTTTGCCGATATCATCCTTGGTGATGCCGAGTTGCTTTTCCACCTGGAGTTCTACCGGCAGGCCGTGAGTATCCCAGCCGCCTTTGCGTTTCACCTGGTAGCCCTGTAAGGTTTTAAACCGACAGAAGATGTCCTTTACGGTACGGGCCATTACGTGGTGAATGCCCGGGGTTCCGTTGGCCGAAGGGGGCCCTTCATAAAAGGTAAATGTTGATGCGCCTTCCCGGTTCGAAACAGACTTCTCGAATATCTTTTCCCTTTTCCAGAAATCCAGGATATCGGTTGCCAGTTGGGCGTAGTTTAATCCGGTAGATTCTTTATACTTTTCGCTCATCACTCAAAACAGCCTGTAGTCGTTGATTTTCAATAAAATAAGGGCGTAAAGATAGTGACGAATGTGGAATTACGATTGTCTGCCAAAAGGAGGAATTTCGAATATTTTGGGTCTACTCTGCAGCCGGATGCCGGTTGCTGATCTTGATTTTGTTGAGATCAATTTCCTCGTCTTCCGTTTCTGAATAAAACCCGGGGTCAACCTCTTCAATAAGCATACGGCCTTCTTTCTGTCGTTTAGTCCGGTCGAATGTCATGATAAGCGATGGTAACAAGATGAGGTTGGTGAACATGGAGATAAAGAGTGTGATGGAGGTCAGGACACCCAAGGCAATAGTTCCGCCAAATGAGGAGAAGGC